>JAOZTV010000262.1 GCA_029939015.1 Candidatus Aminicenantota bacterium | reverse complement strand
CCAATGTCAAGGGTAAAAACCGATTTGCAGATTTCTGTTAGGATCTTTACTTAGATTGCATAAATCGTTTTATTTAGGTATAATTCAGTTTTAATTAAAGGGGTATTTATAAAAGTTTAAAATGAACATTATAATATATGGTGCCGGTAAAACTGGTCAGTATCTAACTAAAATTATGAGTGCTGAAGGGAATGATATTACCTTAATTGAATCAAACTCGGTTCTTTGCAATAGGTTAAGAGGTAGCTTGGATGTTTCTATTATTGAAAGTCAGGGGATAAAGACTGACGTTTTTAATAGTGAGATATTTTCTGATTGCGACTTGTTTATTGGTGTCAGTTCAGTTGATGAACTTAATATTCTTTCCTGCTCGGCTGCAAAAAAATTAGGTGCAAAAAAAGTTGTTGCAAGAGTACGAAATGATGATTATGATTTTATGGAACATATAATTGATCTTGATCATTTCGGAATTGATTTAATAATCCATCCGGAAAAAGAGTTGTCGAGGGAACTTGTAAATCTTCTCAAGTATCCATCTGCAATAGATGTTTATGAACTTTATAAGGGAAAGATTATGCTAATCTCTACGATTGTTTGCAATAAATCAAATATTATTGGTAAATCACTTGGTGAAATATCAAAAATGTATCCTCTTAATTATTTACGTATAGTTGTTATTGAAAGAGGTACGAAAGCAATTATTCCAAAGGGAGATTTTGTTGTTGAGGAAAATGATAAATTTTTTATAATTGTAGGTAAAAAAAATATTAACGATGTCTTTAAAATGACAGGTTATAAATTAGAAAAAAGTAAAGAAATAATGATTCATGGTAAGGGCAAATTGGTTGAAACTCTAGGAAAAGAGCTTGAAAGAATAGGCGATTTTAATATTAAAATTATTGTCAGTGACGAGAATAGAGCTGCACATTTTTCAGAAATACTTACAAATAGTCTGGTTGTTTGTGGAGAGGCAACAGATATTAATATTCTAGCTGCCGAGGGTATTATTGAAACCGATTTCTTTCTTGCACTTACTGGTAATGATGAAACTAATATTGTGTCTTCATTATTGGCAAATCATCTTGAGGTACATAAGACAATAACGAGAATTGAAAAAACAGATTATTTGCCTATAACAAAAACTATTGGTTTATCCCGTTGTGTAAATAGCTCCATATCGACATCAAATGCAATAATGAGGTTTGTTAAACATGGTAAGGTTCTTTCTTCGTCAACATTGAAGGGGACAAATATTGTCATGATTACCTTTGAGGTTTCGTCTGATTCAAAATATATTGGTATCCCGCTTATAGAGTTACAGGAAAAAATCCCAAAAGATTCTATTATTGGTGCAATATATCGAAATGGTGTACCAATTGTCCCATCCGGGAGTAATATGATTAAGCTAGAGGACGAAATTATAGTCTTTTCAGAGAAAGATTCACTTATGAAAGTGGAAAAAATGTTTGGATAAAATTTATTAATGTTAAAGTCACTCAATACTAGTTCTGTTTTTCATATTTTCGGGTATCTTATCCTGATGCTTGGTTTGATGCTGTTTTTGCCATTAGTCATCTCATTTATATATTCTGATTCAAGTACAATGGGTATAATTCTGTCAATATTAATAAGTATTTTTACTGGTTTTTTAATAGTAAAATTCACAAAAAAAAATTCCGAATTGAGTATAAGAGATGGCTTTCTTGTTGTTGGATTGGGATGGCTTATTATTGCTCTATTTGGTGCCCTGCCTTTTTATTTAAGTGGTGCCATACCATCATTTACTGACGCGTTCTTTGAGTCAATGTCTGGATTTACTACTACAGGCGCCTCAATATTATCAGATATTGAAGCATTACCCAAAGCTTTATTATTCTGGCGTTCGTTTACTCACTGGATTGGCGGTATGGGAATAATTGTATTATCTCTTGCTATTTTACCTATGCTTGGTATCGGAGGAATGCAGCTTTTTAAGGCAGAAGTTCCTGGACCTACTGCTGATAAATTAACACCAAGGGTAAAAAATACAGCGAAAATTTTATGGATTGTATATGTCGGTATAACAGCGGTTGAAGTTGTTTTTCTACTCTTTGGCGGTATGGATTTATTTGATGCGACCTGTCACTCATTTGCTACGATGGCAACTGGTGGATTTAGTACTAAAAATACTTCAATTGCTGCTTTTAATTCTACGTATATTGATTTTGTAATTACATTTTTTATGTTTATTGCTGGTGTCAATTTTGCCTTGCATTATAAATTTTTGATAGGTAAATTTAACTCATATTGGGATGATGCTGAATTTAAAACCTATATGTTTCTTACAATTGGAATAAGCTTGATTATTACGTTCAGTAATTATTTTGCAGGAGTTTTTAACTCACTTTTTGAATCTTTCAGGCATGGTCTTTTTCAAACTGTTTCTATTGGGACAACAACAGGTTTTGGAACCCATGACTATGAGACATGGACGTCTGTATCTCAAATATTAATATTTATATTGATGTTTATTGGTGGTTCGGCAGGTTCAACTGGTGGAGGGATGAAGGTTATCCGGTTGATAGTCGTAATCAAACAAGGCTTAATTGAGTTAAAAAAATTATTACATCCAAATGCAGTAATTTCACTAAAAGTAGGAAAAAGAGTTATTCCAAAAGATGTAACATTTTCAATAATTGGCTTTTTCCTTCTCTATGTATTCCTTTTTATACTTGTATCAATCTCAATGACCTTTCTTGGTTTGGATATTGTAACTGCTGCAGGTACTTCTGCTGCATGTCTTGGTAATATTGGTCCAGGTTTAGGTATGGTAGGCCCAACAGAAAATTATGGATTTATACCTGCAATTGGTAAGTGGATACTCTCAATAGCAATGATGATAGGAAGGTTGGAACTTTATACGGTGCTTGTTATACTTACTGGTGGTTTCTGGCGAAAAAGGTAGTAGGAGTAATCATAGCTTCTTAACAATTTCTTTCATTTTATCTTTGTTTTCCTGCATTGAATTAATAAGTTTGAATTGAACTCGGCATCTATCAAGATTTTGTTCGTTATATGATGTTTTGAAATACTTATCACCATTAAGATAGTCTGTTAAAAAACGCATTCCTATCATCATTGTAATAACAATGCTTCCGCTAACTAAATTATCTATTTCATTTTGTGTTAAAATGTTTCTTGTCTCTGAAAGGAAACCTTTCGTTATAGCTGTAAATATTTCAAGGTCAATATATATTTTTGATAAGTCTTTTTCACTTTCTGGAGCATTTCGTATTGCGGATCTGACAAGGTCACCAAAATCAAATATTGAATAACCTGGCATTATTGTATCGAGGTCAACAACACATAAGCCTTTACCTGTTTGACTGTCTAATAAGACATTATTGGTTTTTGTGTCATTATGCGTAACTCTAATTGGAAAAAAATCCTTAAGTATCTTTTCCTCTAAATCATTAAACTCATATTTGTTTAATTTTAAAAACTTTATTTCATCGCTAATATTCGCTTTTCTATTATACTTGTTTTGGCTTAGGGCAAGTTTAAATTCTTCAAATCTGATTTTGATATTATGAAAATTTGGTATAGTTTGTGTCACGCTATTTGGCTCTAAATCACTCAATTGTGTTAAAAATTTTCCATAAGCAGATGCAATTGCAAACAGTTTTTCTTTTGAATTTGTAAATTCTATTGTTTCGGAATCTTTGATATATAAAAAGACACGCCAATAATTATTGTTTTCATCAATATAGATATCTTGATTATCAATGGTTTTAATTATGTTAAGTGATTTTCTGTCAATATCTATTTCATTATTCTTTTCCAATTTTATCCTGATATGGTCACTTATAATACGAATGTTTTTCATTATAATAAGCGGGTCTTTGAATACTATATGATTTATTCTTTGCAGGATAAAAGAGTCTTTAATGCCATTACTTTTGTAAACTATATTAAGTAAATAAGTATCGTTAATATGTCCATTTCCGAAAACTTTATAATTACAGACTACAATATCTTTGAAAAACTCATTAATTATTGAATCAATGTTCATACAATTTTACCCTTCAAATTCCTGATAAATTATATTTCCACATGACTTACAATGTGAAGCATCCTCATCATGATATTTTAATCCACATTTTTTACAGGTAATTGATTTTTTTGTTGAAATATTTATCCATTCTTTAATTATCTGACCAGCCTGCCAGGGGATAAGGATGATACCGGATAAAATCATCAATATTGTAATCCATTTTCCTCCTTCAGATACAGGTGTTATATCTCCAAATCCGACAGTAGTAAGTGATACGACTGTAAAATAAAAGGCATCACCAAAGGTTGATACATTAGGATTTATGCCATTTTCAATATACCAGAAAAGACCTGCAGATATAAAAAATATTATCAGTATAGTTAATGCAAGCCTAAAAACCTTTAATAAACTCTGGGTAATATTACCAAAGAAAAAATGAGGGTCAG
>JAOZTV010000034.1 GCA_029939015.1 Candidatus Aminicenantota bacterium | reverse complement strand
AATAAACTTATACCACGTAAAGGAGAAATAATTCAGTGGAATAAAAATCTTAAATTGAAATGGAAACCTCTGAAAGATGGTATATTTCGTTCTAAAAACCATAAAATACTCTATTTTGCAACTTATATAAAAACCAATAGGTGGTTAAGTGCAAAGCTTGTAGTAGGTGGACAAGATAATGCCTATAAGGTGTTTTTGAATAGTAAAAACATTAAGCTAAATAAAGAAAAAAATTATTTTTCTACACAACTTAAATTAACAAATGAGAAACATTTGCTTTTAATTAAAGTTGTTACAAATAAGGACAAACAATTCATTTTTAAACCTTATTTTGAGCTTAAGTCTCCATTTAATGAAAAAAACATAATAAGTTCTATTAAAAGTAAGCACCCTGTGAATACTAGAAACATTTTAAATACAAATAATATTACATCTGTCTCTCTGTCAAAAAAAGGAAGATATACCAAAGTTGAATTATCTAATGTTGATTTTTATACAAGAAAAACAAATAGATGGCTTGAAATTTTAAAAGTTTCAAATGGTGAGCTAATATTTTCATCAAAAAACATAGGGTCAATTAGTGGATTTAGATGGTTAAAATCTCCAGAAAAGTTTTCTTATACAAAAAATGAAAAAGAAAAAACATCAATTTATTTATATAACATCAAAAACAAATCTCAGAGATTAGTGCTTGCAGGCATAAAAGACTTTTCAGCATATTGGTGGTCACCTGATAATAAATTTTTTGTCTATTCTACAACTAAAATTTTTGGTGATAATAAAAACTATAAACATATTAAAGATTTACCGTTTAGGGCAAAGAATTCAGGATATAAATCTGCTCTTCACATAGTTTATATTAACAAATCCAGAGATGGTTTAAGTAGCATAAGTCATGAATTGACAAGTTATAAAAAAAATTACGATAATATTTCTATAAGCCCTGACAGTAAGAAAATAATTTTAAGCAGGTTAATAAATGATTATAAACAAAGACCATATTTGAAATATTCAACATCAATACTAGACTTGAAATCAGGCAAAATTGACAAATTGATAGATAGTTACTGGTTAAATGGGTTGGTTTGGTCACCAGATTCTAAACAATTATTGATGACTGGAGGTCCCTCATCATTCAATAATATTGGAAATGCTCTCTCTAAAGATATTATCCCAAATGATTATGATGGACAGATTTTTCTTTATGATTTAAAAACTAAAAAGGCAACCCAATTATCAAAAAGCTTTAACCCTTCAATTAGCTCTGTATATTGGAAACAAAGTAATATAATTTTTTTTAAAGCTATAGATAAATCATATTCAAGAATCTATAAATATAACATTAAAAAGAAAAAATTTAAGAAACTTAAAACAAATGTTGATGTGGTTAGAGCCTTGGATATTACCCAAAAAATTGCTATTTATTCTGGCTCGAGCACAACTAAGTCTTCTAAACTTTATAAATTGAACCTTTCGTCAAATTCAGTTTCTTTAATAAAAGATTATAATAAAAGCATGTTTAAAGATGTCTTTTTTGGTAAATGCAAAGACTGGGATTTTATTAGTAGGGCAAAGAGAACAATTAAGGGACGACTTTATTATCCACCAAATTTTGATAAAAACAAAAAATATCCATGTATTATTTATTATTATGGTGGTACCTCTCCTGTAACAAGGGAATTTGGTGGAAGATATCCTAAGAACTGGTATGCTTCACATGGTTATATTGTTTATGTACTCCAACCTACAGGTGCTATAGGCTTTGGACAAAAAGCGTCAAGTGCTCATGTAAATGATTGGGGAAAAATCACTTCAGAGGAAATCATTGAGGGTATAGAAAAACTTACAAAAGAACATAAATACATTGACTCAAAAAAGATTGGTTCTATGGGAGCTTCTTATGGTGGTTTTTTAACTCAGTATCTGGCAACACAGACAGATACAATTGCAGCATTCATATCCCATGCAGGAATAAGTGATTTGTCAAGTTACTGGGGTGTAGGTGAATGGGGTTATCTTTATAGTGGTATAGCTTCTGCTGAGAGTTTTCCCTGGAATAGGAAGGATTTGTATATTGGTCATAGTCCGCTTTTTATGGTTGATAGAATTAAAAATCCAATCTTACTTTTGCATGGCGATAGTGATAATAATGTACCACCTGGAGAAAGTTATCAGATGTATGCAGCCTTGAAACTTGCAGGTAAGGAAGCATCTTTAATTACATTTAAAGGTCAAAAGCATTTCATTCTTGAATATAATAAAAGATTAAGATGGATGAGAACTATTATTGCCTGGTTTGATAAGTGGCTAAAAGATGAGCCAGAACACTGGAGTGATATGTATAAGAATTGATGTTATAAATTTAATTTATTTGACATAATTTAAAAAAAAAGGTAGCGTTATTATGTCTGATTTAAAATTCAGACTTTTTTATTTGGAGGAAAAATGAAAAATTGTGAAAAATGTAAGAAGGAATATCCTGAAGAATATATATTTTGCCCAACATGTGGAGTGCCATTTACAGATAAAGAAAATCCTGTTTATTGGAGAGAAATTGCGAAAAATGCAAGGGTAAACGGTGATATTCAAGCCGCTATTGATGCCTGTCAAAACTGTAAAAGAATAGACGGAACAAATCCACATACATATTTTGTTCTTGGTTCATTATATTATTATTCAGGTGAAATACAGAAATCTATTGATAGTTATAGAAAAAGTATTGAGTTTAATCCAAATCTTGCTGACACTTACTATTATCTTGGAATTAGCCTTTATAGAAGTGGAAGTATTCAGGCTTCAATAGAAAATTTAAAAAAATGTCTTGAATTAAACCCAAAATTTATTATTGCCTATTATTGGCTGGGCATAACTTCTTATCATAAAGGTGAAAGAAAAAACGCTATCAAAGCCTTTAACAAATTACTTAAATTAAACCCTGAGTCTGTAATAGCTCATTATCATATTGGTGTAAGCTTAAGTGCAGTTGGAAAGTATAAAGAATCTATACCTCATTTTCAAAAAGTTAAGGAATCCGGTTCTGAAAATGAAGCCGTTCTTTTTCATCTTGGTACAGCATATTTCAGAACAGGAAATTTCCCGCTTTCAATAGAAAATTTTAAAAAATCCATTGAATTAAACCCGGAAGACAACCGTTCAAAAAAAATGTTGGATTTTATGTTAGATGTACCAAAAATTTAATTAGTTTATTCTTGATTTTATTTTCTTATTTTGTTATGATACACGTATGAGAAAATTAAAAATCCTTTTTTTCATTGCATCGTTTGTTATTGCTGTCTTTTTAGGGTATGTTTTTATAAACAATAATGTTGAATATTCAAAAAATAAAGTGAAAACAAACGATTTTAAAATCATTGATATATCCGGAGAAGGTAAGTTTTATAAGAATCAGATAATTGACAAAGATAATATTCAAAAAATCGATATATCTGAACAGGGAAATATAAATAAACTTTCAATTTATGTCGATAATAGTACATCTTTTTTATTCAGGTTTTTTAATACATTTATTACAGTTCTCCCTGATTCTTTTTTAAAATATAATCAATCAAAGATATCATTTTTAAGTGGAGAATACTATTGGGATAGAAAAATTTATAATAAAAAGAAACAGGCTATAAATAATATAATATATCTTAAGAATAATAAAAAACTTTTTCTCTCTCAAAAAGGTCGAATTATAATCTCGGATACTAATATAAAAATTTGGAACTATAAGGGGGCTTTAACCTTATGGTCAGAAGAAGAAGAATACAAAATTAAAGAAGGAGTGTATTTGTCCTTGGTAGATGGGAAAACACCAACACCGATAGCCTTTATACCTAAACCTGATTTATTAAGGCCGGCTGATAATTTAGTTATTTCTTCATTAAAGGACACTATAGTGCAGTTTCAATGGAAAGACCTTCTTGATTTTAAAAAAAACAATGAGACTTTATATTCTTTAAAATTATATTCATCAAAAAATATGGGAAAATTGCCTGAAGAACTCGAAAAAGATATAAGTGGATCATTCTCAACTGAAAGGAAAGCCGATTCTTCAAATATTCCTGTAGATTTCTCTGCATTAATAGAAACCAATACGGTATATTGGAGAATTTTTCCTCTTGATAAAACAAATAATATTGAAGGAGAGCCATCTGAAATAAGGAAACTCCAAATTGCAAATTTTTTAATAAATAATAAGACATCTCAGATGCCTCCAAAATTACTAATTGATCCTCCAAGTATTTCAGGCAATATAGTGATTTTAAGTGGTGAAGCGGACTCATTTTCAAGATTATTTGTCGATGGAAAGGAATATGAAATTGATGATAGTGGAAGATTTAATCTTAATATCAGTTATGAAAAAGAAGGTATTTACACTATTATTTTTGAATTAATTTCGCCGTCGGACAGAAAAAATGTACAAAAAAAAATTGTTAGAATTCATTAACAATATGGTGTAATAAAAACAATATTATGGATAAATTAAAATTAGACTTAGAACAGTTATTACTGAAAATTCAGTTAAATAATAATATAGGTGAAGTTTGGCAGTTTTTTTTAGAAGTATTTAATATTGATGAAGTTGCCGATAATTCATATTTAATAGTAAAAAGTCCATTTAAACATACTAAGCTTAATGTACTAAATAAACAAATCCAAACTATAGAATTAATTAAAGATAGTTTTAAGATGAGTGTGTTTGATTTTAGTGAAAAAGGATATTCTTTTGACAAAAAGAAGCAGCTATCAGGACATTGGAGCCTATCATTCTCAGAAATTGAATTTGTTATAAAAACAAAAAATTATAATAATATAGATATATTTGAACAGTGGAAAAATTATCACCTGCTGATAGTTTTTTTCATAAATCATCTTAATTTATTATTACATATTGAACATTTGAATATGCACTCAATAAAAGATGACCTAACGCTTCTCTATAACCAGAATTATTTGAAATCATTCATTGAAAGAGAGATAAATCGCAGTAAACGTTTTGATCTTAAATTTTCTGTTATTTTTTTTGATTTGGATTATTTAAAGGATATAAATGAAAAGCATGGACATTTAGTAGGTACAGAGGTATTAAAAGAAGTTTCAAGGATTTTAAAGGACAGCATAAGGAATATTGATGTTGTTGCAAGATTTGGCGGTGATGAGTTTGTTATTGTGCTATCAGATTCTGAGCCAGAACTTGCCTTACAGATAAGTAAAAGACTAAGAGAAAAGATCAAAAACAATTCTTTCCTAAAAGAAGATGGACTGGATTTGAAAATTTCAGGATGTTTCGGGATTTCTAATTTTCCCGAGCATGGAGATTCCGTTAAAGAGCTTATAAGAAAATCTGATATGGCTATGTACGAAGTAAAAAGAAGTGGAAAAGACGGAATTAAAGTCTATAAGGGAGATTAAAGAAATGGGATTTTTCTCAAAAATACACGAATATTTTAGAACAGACCTTGCGATTGATTTAGGGACAGCAAATACTTTGGTAATTGCAAAAGGAAAGGGAATAGTTAGTAGAGAGCCATCAATTGTTGCGGTTGACAGAAATACAAGAAAAATACTTGCAGTTGGAACCGAAGCCAAATTGATGCTTGGTAAAACTCCAGCTCATATTGTTGCTATAAGACCAATGAAAGACGGTGTTATTGCAGATTTTGAAATTACCGAACAGATGTTGGAATATTTTATAAAGAAAGCAAGGTCGGGTAGTCAATTTCTTAAACCAAGAATTGTTATTGGAATACCTTCTGAAATTACACAGGTAGAAAGAAGAGCAGTTAAAGATGCAGCCCTAAGAGCAAGAGCCAGTGAGGTTTACCTTATTGAACAGGCTATGGCGGCTGCAATAGGTTCAGAATTACCAATTACCGAACCCGGTGGTAATATGATAGTTGATATTGGTGGTGGTACAACAGATGTTGCTGTAATATCGCTTTCTGGTATTGTCATCTCAAAGTCAATCAGAATTGCTGGTAATGAAATGGATGATTCAATAATAAGTTATATAAAGAAAAAATATAATTTATTAATTGGCGAAAGAACAGCTGAGCAAATAAAAATACAGATAGGTTCTGCCTATCCATTAGACGAGAACCTCGAAATGGAAATAAAAGGACGAGACCTTTCTCATGGAATACCCAAAACTATCACAATTAATGATAATGAAATCAGAGAAGCATTAGAAAATGTTGTCTTAGCAATAGTTGAAGCAACAAAGAATACTCTGGAAAGAACTCCGCCTGAATTATCTGCCGATATCGTTGACCGTGGAATTATTCTTGCTGGAGGTGGGGCTTTGTTGAAAAACCTTGATAAAAGATTAAAGGAAGAGACGCTTTTGCCAGTATTCATATCTGAAGACTCTTTGTCCTCTGTAGTAATTGGTGCAGGTAAAATCCTGGATAATATTGACTTGTTAAAGAGTGTTGGCCAGAGTTATTAAATTTGAAAAAAAACATATTTGAACAAAAAACATTTATCGTTCTTTCTTTCTTATTTTTCAATATTTTAGTTTTATCGTCAAATATAGTTATAAGAGAGAAGCAAACTTTATTAGAATACTCAATCGGTTCAGTTGTGTCACCTATACAGACAATTATTGCAAATACTATAGACTTTGCTCATGAGAAGTGGGAAAATTATTTTTTTTCTAAAAACATTTATAATAAATATAAAAAATCAAAAAAAGAAATATTTGATTTAAAAACTAAAAATTATGTATTAAAATCAAAACTCAAAAGTCTTGAAAAATATTCAAATTTAATTAATATTAAATCAGAAAAATTTAGATTAATTACCCATGCAAGGGTAGTGTATCTTGATAAAAACTTTTTATATAGTAGCATTATTATTAATTCAGGGACATTAAAAAAAATAAAAAAAAATATGCTAGTAGTAAATGAAAATTTTGAATTAATCGGAAATGTTACAGATACAATAACACCTCTTACTGCTAAAGTAAGGTTGATTACAAATAAAAATGGTGGACTTGGTGCTTATGTTGCAAACAAAGAAATGGAAGGTTTTTTAACAGGTAATAATAATAAGCTATGTTCTTTTAAATATTTAATTGAGAGTAAACCAATAAAAATTGGAGATAGTGTTACTACATCTGGTACTGATGGTATTTTTCCTGAAAGTATTCCTATTGGGAAAGTTGTTAATATAAAGAAAGGTTATCTCGAACAGGAAATTGATGTGAAACCATTTTTTCTTAACCGTCCAATAAATAATCTCATTATAATTGAGAAAATAAAATGAAAACAAAAATAAAACCATTTTTAGTCTTAATTCTTATATGCCTACACTTTTTTCAAAACAAATATATTGCTTCAACTTGGTTTAGTATAGACTTTACATATTTAATAATTATTTTTGTTGCTCTGAAATCAAGTATTCTTAAGACTGGCTTTACAGCGACCTCTATTGGTTTAATGAATGATTTTCTTTCGGGTGGTATATTAGGCGTGTTTGGGTTTTCAAGAACTCTTATTTCATTTATTGTTAAAGGTTTATTGGTTTTTATAGATTTAAAGAAAGGGTTTTATGTGTTTATGATTATAACTATTTCTCTTTCTGCATCAAACTTAATGTCAAATTTTCTAATGTATCTGATACTGGACTATCCTATCAATCTTAGTTTTGTTTTACTACAGCCAGTTTTTACAGGTTTAACTGGTTATTTTATATTAAAAAGTTCCTATATAAAAAAGCAATTAGATGTATATTAATGATAATTTACCATTAGATAAACTTGATAAAAGTGCATTGATTGCACGAGTTATAATTTTTGTTATTTTTATATTATTATTCTTCGCCTTTTGGAATATCCAAATTTTAAAGCATGAACATTATGATAAACTTGCTATGGGCAATATAACTGATAGCCTAGATATAAAAGCACCAAGGGGTGTTTTGTTTGATAAAAATGGTGTCATTATAGCCGAAAACAAAATAAATTTTATCTTATTATTAAATAGGAAAAAAACAAAAGACATTGAAAAGACATTAGAAAAGATTTCAAAACTAACTGGCAAGAGTATTATTCTATTAAAAAAAATACTAAAAAAGTTCAATAGAGTACCTAAAATACGTTCTATACCGTTGTTAAAAGACTTATCGTTTAATAATGTTGTATATATAAAAAGCAGACCCTTCGAATTTCAGGAATTTGATATTGAGGTTGAACCAGACAGAAAATATCCTCTAAATAGGACAGCTTCACATATAATTGGATATATGACAGAAATATCTGAAAAAGAATTAAAGGGTAAGTCTAATAATATTTATAAATTGGGAGACACAATAGGTCAAAGTGGTATTGAAAAGCAATATGAAAAATTTTTTAGAGGGAAAAAAGGGAAACGTGATGTTCTTAAAAATAATCTTGGAGTAATAAAAACAATTTTGCACGAACAGGAACCAAAAATTGGCAATCAGGTATTTCTCACAATTGATATAAAATTACAAAAAGAAATAGAGGAATTATTAGTTAAAAAGCGCTTAAAGGGAGCAATCGGAGTTGTTGACCTTAAAACAGGTGGAATATTGGCTCTAATAAGTAACCCGGGATTTAACCCGCATGATTTTTGGAATCAGAATGACAGTATTGATAGGCGATTTGTGTCAGATTTGTTCTTGGCGATTGCTTCTCAACCTTATTACGAAACTAAGTTATTACAGGTTTTTGCAATTTTGGCAGTCACAAAAAGGATAGAAATAAATCATAAAGACAACTACTCTCTACATAACAAATTTATTCAGGGACGATATTCTCCCGGCTCAACATTTAAAATAGTTATGGCATTGGCTGCATTAGAGGAAAACATAATTACAAAAGACACGATGATAAACTGTAATGGTGTTACTAACATTTATAATAGACCCTGGCATTGCTGGCGAGAATATGGACATGGATATGTTAACTTGACAAAGGCAATTAAAGATTCCTGTAATATTTATTTTTATAATTTGGGCAAAAAGCTTAATATTGATGTTATAGCAAGATATGCTGATTTATTAGGTCTTGGCAAACGCACAAATATTGATATTCCCAATGAAATAAGTGGCTTGGTTCCTACAAAATCGTTCAAATTTAGAGATAACAGAAAATGGTATCCGGGAGATACGATCTCAATTTCAATAGGTGGTGGTATGTTAGAAGTTACACCTGTACAGGCTTTATTGATGATTAGTACCGTTGCTTTAAGAGGACAACGGCCTCAACTGCATTTATTGGACAGAATTGAAAATGATGGTGTGATAATAAAAAAAACTGAACCTAAATTTACCAAAATACCAATAAAAAAAGAGAGTTTTGATTTATTAATTGAAGGTTTATTTAAGGTCGTAAATGAAGAAGGTACTGCAAAACGAGCAAAAATTAAAGGCTTTGATATTTGTGGTAAAACAGGAACTCAACAGATTATATCCAAAGAAAACCCCCGTTATAAGGAATTGGTTAAAATTAGAAAATTTATGCCTCATGCCTGGTTTGTTTCCTTTGCTCCAAAAGAAAACCCAAGATATGCTTCAGTTATTTTTATTGAAAATGGTGGAGGAGCAGGAACTATTGCAGCACCATTTGCCAAAGAAATATATAAGAGACTATTTGAAAAATGAGAGACTCTATAAGGTTTTTTGATAAAATAACATTTTTTATAATTTTAGCAATTTCAGTAGGTGGTGTTTTCCTTATTTACAGCGCTTCCTATTCAGACACAAATACTTTTTTTTATAAACAATTAATCTGGCTTATTTTCTCAATAATTATCTTCTTTATTGTTTTTAGGATAAGGACTGAAATAATATTCAGATACGGTGTTTTACTTTATATAATTCTTATTGGTATTCTGATTTTACAGTTAGTTTCAGGGAAAGTTATTGCCGGAACCAAGAGTTGGGTGAAGTTTGGTTTTTTTTCTGTGCAGGTATCTGAGTTTATGAAAATTGCACTTGCAATTATTATAGCTAAATATATTAGTAAGATAAATAAAATAGAATGGAAAGAGCTTTTTATGCTTGGTGTTATCATTGGGATACCATTTGTGCTGATTGCCCTTCAACCGGATATGGGAACTGCTTCAATTTTTGTTTCACTCTTTATTATTACAATACTATTAAAGGGCATTAAAAAATCAATTGTAATTTTTTTAATTATATTAGTTCTGCTTTCTAGTTTTTTTCTCTGGAATTATTTTTTAAAACCTTATCAAAAAGATAGAATTACTTCCTTTTTAAATCCAGAACTATATAGTCAATCTTCCGGGTACCAGATAATTCAATCGAAAATTGCAATTGGTGCAGGGGGAATAAATGGCAAAGGGTTTTTGAAAGGCTCACAATCAAAATATAAATTTTTACCAACTAGACATACTGACTTTATCATATCATTGCTTGGTGAAGAATTTGGTTTTCTTGGAATAAGTTTCTTTCTTATACTATACTTTGTTTTTTTTTACCGACAATTTACTTTCTTTACTGAAAATGAAGAAGAGCTAAATCTTGTTTACTTATTATTGGGATTAATATTATTCCAATTTTTAATTAATGTTTTAATGTCAATTGGGTTGATTCCCATACTTGGATTACCGCTTCCATTTGTCTCTTATGGTGGCTCATCGTTACTTGGGTTTTTTATTATTGAAGGGATAATCTTTAAAATAAGGATAAATAGTTATATAAATGAATTTTAAAAACAAATTAGAGAAATTTTTAAGTGGATGTGAAAACCCACAGGTTTATACTGGAAAAGAAATCAATGTTGTAAAGAAAGACTTTAATACATCAAAAATCAATATATGTCTTGTTTTTCCAGATAAATATGAAATAGGTATGAGTCATTATGGCATCAAGCTGCTTTATCATTTTTTAAACAAGATGGACAATATTAATGTAGAGAGGTGTTTTCTTCCTGATAAAAATTCCATGCAACTCCTAAAAACTCTGGAATTACCTCTTTTTTCAATTGAAAACAAAATCCCACTAAATGAATTTGACATAATCGGCTTTTCTTTATTAAGTGAAATGAATTATACCAATTTATTAGCTGTCTTAAATTTAGCACAAATCCCATTGCTCTCAGAGGAACGTAATGAAAAAAACCCTTTAATTATTGCCGGTGGAATTTCTGTCTTAAATCCTGAGCCTATCAGGTCATTTATTGACCTTTTTGCAATAGGAGATGGTGAGGTTTTGTTTCCAGAGATAATATCAACATTGCTTAAAACTAAAGATGAAGCTTCTTTTAGAGAATCATTTTTTGAGAAAGTCAGCAAATTAAAAGGGATGTATGTTCCGTCTCTTTTTAAACTAAAAAAGGACGGAAACTTCATTATGCCTGATATTCCGGTTCAATTTATAAAAAAGTCTGTATTAAAGCAGCTTGATTCAGTTTCAAGTGAAGAAAATATCATTGTACCTATTACAAACGTTGTATTTGACAGATTAGATGTGGAAATTGCAAGAGGATGTCCACAAAACTGCCGATTTTGTCAGGCAAAGTCTTATTATTCTCCATACAGATATAAAAAAACTGAAACAAATCTAAATACAATAAAATCAGGTTTAGAAAAAACAGGATTTGAGTCCGCAGCTCTTTCAACACTTAGTGCTGGAGACTATCCATATATTGAAGAACTGTTAAATAAAATACCAGCCTGCCTGCCTCCTTCAACCGCAATTTCATTTTCTTCATTAAGACCAGCTTCAATTTCAGATAATTTATTAGATACAATATCACAATTTAGAAAGACTGGTTTAACTATAGTACCCGAGGCTGGAAGTGAAAGACTAAGAAGAGTTATAAACAAAAATGTCACAGATGATGAAATATTTATGGCTGTAGAAAAGGCTCTGAAATTTGGTTGGCAAAAAATAAAATTATATTTTATGATTGGGTTACCAACTGAAACAGACGAAGATATTACGGCAATAATTACATTAATAAAAAATATAATTGCAATCACTAAAGAAAAAAAAAAGAGATTAAAAATTACTGCATCTTTTTCTGCATTTGTACCTAAACCTCATACACCATTGCAATGGGCAAAACGTGAGGATAAGGAAATATTAAAAGCCAGAACTAAGTTGATTAGAAATGAGCTTAGTAGATTTAGATTTCTCAATCTTGACTTTCATAAAATAGACAGGGGGATTGTTGAGACTTTGCTGGCACGTGGAGATAGTAGCATTGGGAATTTATTGTTAAATGTTTATAAAAAAGGAGAATTATTTTCAGCTTGGGATTCTGAATTTAATTATGATATCTGGAAAGAAGAGATGGAAAAACTTGATTATGAAAAATATATAAATGAACTGGAGGTTAATAAACCTCTTCCATGGGATTTTATAGAAATAAACTTTCATAATGAATTTTTAAAAAAGGACTATCTAAATGCTCTTATGGAAAAACCAGCTGTATCATGTATAGATGCAGATTGTAAAACCTGTAATGGCTGTAATTATCGTTTTCCTAAACATTCACCAGATATGCAAAAACAAGCAATAGAAACAGAAAGTATCAGCAAGGTTGAAACAAAAAGTATTGAATATAATAAGGTAAGAATTTATTTTGAAAAAACTGATAATTTTAAATATTTTTCACACCTGTCTATGAGTAAATATCTTGAAAGAATTATAAGAAAATCAAAATTAGCATATAGAAGTACAGAGGGGTTCAGACCGAGGATAAAGATAGCCTACCTTCCGCCTCTGCCTGTTTATGCTATTGGAAAAAACGAAGTATTGGAACTTTTTATTGATAGTACTTTATCTGAAGAAACAATTCTAAACCGTCTAAAAGAATCATCAGGAGAACTAAATATTATTAAAGTTTTAATTTGTAATGAAACAAAATCCCTGAATAAAGATATAAAATTTATCAAATATGATTTGAATACTACAATAAATGAAGAAACCCAAGATAGTATCAGGAAAGTCTTAAGGGAAAATGATGAAATTAATTATTTGGAGAATAAGATTGAATTGATAATTGATTTCAGCGACAGAGGGCCAGAACAATTCTCTAAAATATACAAACTGATAGATCCTGACAAAAAAGAAACAAAAAATATAATTAGAAAAGAAATCGTTTTTTAATAATTTCTTTTGGAGGTTAGTATGCTTTTTAATAAATTGTTTTTGATATTTTTGTTATCGTTATTTACATTTTTTTCTGTAAATTTAGTTGGTGTTGATACTGTAAGCTATGTTAAAGATTCTTCACAGCCACCAGACCTTAATATTGACCTACTACACTTAGAAGGTCATTTCTCTTTTGTTCCTGAGAAAAACAAGATTATTGCTAGAACTATTTTTTCATTTAAAACTAAAAGATCAAATATCAAAAAAATAAGTTTTTATGCACCTGACTTTTTAGTAAATAGTATTACATTAGATAATAAAAAAGTTAAATTCAAGTTTGAAGGTAAGTCCCTGATAATATATCCAGGCATTATTTTAAAAATATTTTCTAAGCATAAATTAGAGATAAACTATTCAGCAAGTCCTAGAAAAGGATTGATCTATTTTATTGGTTGGAATGACAAAACTAATACAAAAAGGAAACAAATATGGTCTCATCGTCCTCATGGCTGGATTCCATTTATTGATGATAGGTTAACCGTTGATATGTATTTTAAGTTTGACAAAAAATACAAAGTTTTTTCAAATGGTGTAAGGGTAGGTGTTAAAAATGGCCGTAATAATACTAAAATTTGGAATTATAGAATGTATAAAGATCATCCTTTTTTTTCAACTGCACTCGTTATAGGAGATTATAATTTTAAATCTTTAAAAACAAAAAATGGTCTGCCTATTGAATTATGGTATTATCCTGATCAGGAAGATCATTTTGAATCAACTTATCGATATTCATTGAAAATGTTTGAGTTTTTAGAAAAAGAACTGGGATATAAATACCCTTATGAATTATACAGGCAGGCTCCTGTAATTGACTATATGTATGGTGCAATGGAGACGACTACTGCAACTATCTTTGGTGATTATATGCATATTGACCCGAGGGCTTATTGGCAAAGAAACTATATTAATGTGAATGCTCACGAATTGACACATCAGTGGTTTGGAAATTGTATTGCCCATCTTTATCCAAAAGATGTATGGTTAACTGAAGGATTTGCTACCTACTATGCTAAGCTTTTTGAGAAAGAAGTTTTTGGAGAAGATTATTATGAGGACGTTAAAAGAAAAGAATATGAGAAGGCAATGTTGTTGTCCAAAAAGAATAATAATCCTGTTGGAACCTCCTTTGCAGGCTCACCAAGATGGTATGATAAAGGTTCATTGATTCTTGATATGTTAAGAGATGTTTTAGGGGAGCAGGAATTTAAACAATCAATAAAAACATATTTAGAAAAATATGCCTTTAAAAAAGCAAGAATTGTTGATTTTAAAAGAGTAATATACGATGTTACAGGAAGAAATCTAGACTGGTTTTTTGAACTATGGATATCTCGTGGTGGAGAACCTGAATATAAGGTTTCTTATAAGAAACATATTGGAAAGGACGGTAATATTTCTACGGTTTTTTCAGTTAAACAAACACATAAATTGTCAGAAATAATCAAACTTTTTAAGATGCCAATTGTATTTGAAGTTCACTATAGAGATGGAACATCAAGTTCAAAAAAAGTAATTATTAAAGAAAAATTTCAACAGGTGTTTGTTAAAAATCCTTTAAAAAAAACAATTGATTACGTTCTTTTTGATCCTGGACACAGAATAATGAAAAAACTTGTTTTTGCAAAGAGTATTGCTGAATTAAAATCACAATCACTAAAGGCAGAGAATTTAATTGATAGATACGATGCTCTTGTATTGTTGAGAAAAATTAATGTAGCGGATAAACTTAAAACTCTCATTAAAGTATTTTATAAGGAAAAATATTATTTAAATAAAAATGAAGCAATATCTCAATTAAAAGATAATAGTTCAGAAACAGTAATTAAATTATTTAGAAATGCAATAAATGACAAAGACCCCCTTGTACGGAATGGGATACTAAAACATATTACAAATATTCCCAAAGAATTAAAGAGTGCATACGAGGGTTTACTTAAAGATTATTCTTATGCAAATATTGAAATTGCTTTTGAAAATCTTACTGATAATTTTCCTAATGATATAAATAATTATTTAAACATAATAGCCAATAATGAAGGTTGGAGAGGACTAAATATTAAGATGAAATGGCTTGAAAAAAAAATTGAATCAGGCAAAACAAAATATATTAATAATTTAATTGATTATTCGAGTAAAAGATATGAATTTGAAACCAGAATGAATGCAATTAAGATTTTAATAAGGTTAAATATCATGAATAATATAATTGCAAAAAACATTCTAACTGCTTCAATTCATTGGAATCAGAAATTAAGAAAAATTGGATTAAACGCTATAAAGTTCTTTTCTGAACAAAATAAATATAGAAAAATTTTATTATCGGAAATATATGAAACAAATTTAACAGGTTCAGAAAAGAAGACAATTTTAAAAAAACTGAGCAACTAACATCTACTTTAACGCAAGTTCTGCCAAAAACACTCAATTTAGTACTAACATACTAAATTGAGTTTGATGTATTAAAAATGATCCCAGCCTGAATGGTTTATATTTAATTCTTGTTTGTTTTTTATTATTGAAAGAATTTCATTTTCTTGTATTTCTC
>JAOZTV010000261.1 GCA_029939015.1 Candidatus Aminicenantota bacterium | reverse complement strand
ATACTCTTATTCTTTTTAAAGTTCAAAGAGATAAATATGAGCTTCCTGATTTTGAACAACTCAAGGCTGGATGGGATGAAATTACGAAGGGAATTAAAACAGGAAAAATTATTTCTGCTCATACTATCACAAACGGAGGTATATCTGAGGCACTTTCTAAGATGAGTTTTGGAAATAGAATTGGTGTTAAGTTAGAAAATATTGACTCTAACTCTTTGTTCTCGCCTGATTATGGTTCGATTTTGTTTGAGGTCGCTTCCGGTGATATCTCTGCTGCTAACGCAAAAAATTGTGCTCAATTTTTTACTCCGGGTCCTCAGTCGTTCGGGCATTCCTCACTCCCTGCGGGGCACGCTGCAGAGAAAGTCACCTCACGCTTATATGTTGATGAGCTTATTGCTAAGGATAATGGATTTCAAATAATTGGGGAAACTATTAAGGAACCGGTTATTATTATAAACGATACTAAGATTGCTATTGATGAGATACAAAGTCATTGGGAAAAGCCTCTTGAATCTGTTTTCCCGACTAAGATAGAAGCAAGTTCGCAGATAGTATCATCATCTCTATTTACTCGAAGAACGAAAAAAATGTCTTCTGAAAAATATGCAAAACCAAGAATTCTTATTCCTGTTTTCCCGGGGACAAATTGTGAATATGATACTCAATCTGCATTTAATAAGGTTGGAGGAATGGCAGAAACATTTGTATTTAGAAACCAGAATAGTTCAGATATTAAAGACTCGCTTGATAGTTTAAAGAAGATGATTGACAATTCACAGATTATTGCAATTCCGGGCGGATTTTCTGCAGGTGATGAACCTGATGGTTCAGGGAAATTTATTGCAGCAGTATTTCAAAACCCCTATATTAAAGAAGCTGTAATGAATTTACTCAATAAAAGGGATGGATTGATGATAGGAATATGTAATGGCTTTCAAGCCTTGATAAAACTTGGATTAGTCCCTTATGGAAAAATAATTGAGCCTGAAAAAAACGCGCCTACTCTTACTATTAATGAAATCGGCAGACATATATCAATGGTTGCAAGAACAAAGGTTGTATCAGTCCTATCCCCATGGTTTAGCGAGGTTTCTGCAGGTGATGTTTTTTCAATACCTGTCTCACATGGAGAGGGAAGATTTGTCGCAGATACTAAATTAATTGAAAACTTACATAAGAATGGACAAATTGCAAGCCAATATGTTGATATAGAAGGTAATCCTTCAATGGATATTAAATATAATCCCAATGGTTCATTTAATGCAATTGAAGCTATCACAAGTCCTGACGGAAGAGTGCTAGGTAAGATGGGACATTCAGAGAGAACAGGAACGGATATATTAAGAAATATCCACGGAAATAAAGATCAAAAAATATTCAACTCAGGAGTAAAATACTTTTCCTGATATTATACCTATTTTCTTGCTTGTTTTAACTCTTTTAGCAAATCGCTCATAATAAGGGTTGCTTTGCCCTGTAAAAAGACATCTGTTATACTATCTGTATAATTTGATTTTGAAATATTAATTTCGATTATTTTTGCATTATTTTCCTTTGCTAAATATGGAACCATTGAAGCAGGCATTATCTCACCCGTTGTTCCAATTAAAATAAAAACATCTGAGTTTTTTGATTCAAGTATTGATTTGGTCTGTGCTAATTCAGGAATTGGCTCGCCAAAAAATATAAAATCAGGCTTAAGAAGCCCACCACATTGATTGCATTTTGGTGGAAGTGTCTTCAAATCAAGGTTAGATGATAGAATATTATTATTACAATCCATACAGATAAGGTTTTTTGATGTTCCATGATATTCATAAACCTTATTACTACCAGCCTCCTGATGCAAATTGTCAATATTTTGAGTAATGACAGTTTGTAAATAATTCAGTTTCTCCATCTCAGCCAGAGCCTTATGAGCCTCATTAGGTTTTGCTTCTCCAAAATAATCATAAAAAATTTCTTTAATCAATATCCATGCTTTTTTTGGGTTTTTTAAAAAATAATTGATATCAAGGAAAACCGGGTCATATTTATTCCACAAGCCATTTTCTCCTCTAAAAGGAGGAATGCCACTTTCTACAGATATACCAGCTCCAGTAAAAGCGGTAACTCTTTTAGCTTCTCTAATAATTTCGACTGCTTTATTTATCATTATTCTCCTAATCTAGCAAAACCAGAATCATAAATTATTTAATCATTTTTAATTAATAATGTAAAGTATTTAACTTGTTTTTTTTTACTAAATCAAGTAGAGTGTATATTTGAAAAATTGATTATTAATGAATAAATTATTAGAAAATATCTTTCCACTTGCAGACAAACTTAGACCTGAAAGTATAAATCTATTTGAAGGTCAGAGTCATCTTACAGATAGTGGCAAAATTATAAGTTCATTTATTGAAAAAGGAATATTGAACTCTCTGATATTCTGGGGACCTCCGGGAATTGGTAAAACTACTCTATCAAGATTACTTGTTAAAAGCACAGGATATCCTTCAATTGAATTCTCTGCTGCTGTATCAAAGATTGGAGAAATTCGTGAAGTAATGAAAGAGGCAAAGAAAACCAAAGAAGAGTCAGGGAAACCAACAGTACTCTTTGTTGATGAAATTCATCATTTTAACCGTCATATGCAGGACGCCTTTTTACCTTTTGTTGAAAACGGAGATATAATTCTGCTTGGTACAACAACCGAAAACCCTGCATATAAGATAAATAGAGCCTTGCTCTCAAGAATTAAAATCCTTGAATTATTTCCCTTATCTGATAATGATCTTAAAAACATTCTTGACAATGGAATTAAGTATATAAAAGAAAAAACAGGGACAACCCTAAGTATTCCTGAAAATGTATCAAATCTTATTATAAATTACTCAGCAGGAGACGGTCGTAGATTATTAAATCTACTTGAAGTTATAATCACAAATTTAAAAGATAAGAATGAAATTGATATGGATATGATAGATGATGTCATAACTAACAGGGTAGGCGGCTATGACAGAACTGGTGATGATAGATATGGATTAATATCTGCCTACCATAAGAGTGTTCGTAATTCAGACATTGATTCTTCTCTTTTCTGGCTTTTTAAAATGTTAAAAGGAGGAGAAGATCCTCATTTTCTACTAAGAAGAATGATTAGAATTTCTGCAGAAGACATAGGATTTGCAGACCCTGAGGCTCTTAGTTATTGTTTAAAAGGAAAAGAGGCTTATGACTTTCTTGGATCTCCTGAAGGTGATATTTTTTTAACACAGATAACCATATATTTAGCCTCAGCACCCAAGAGTAACTCGCTTTACTTAACTGATAAGAAAATGGAAGAGATTATATCAAAATATAAAACTGTGAGTATCCCCATTCATATTATAAATCCTGCTAATTTTATATCAAGAAAAAAAGGAGCAGGAAAAAATTATCTATATGCACATGATTTTCCTGAAAAAACTACAGCTATGAACACAATGCCAGATAGTGTTAAAGAAAAGGACTTTTATCAACCTAATAATTTAGGCTTTGAAAAAAAAATTAATGAAAGAATAGAATACTGGAAAAAAATAAAGTCAAAGTTAAAAAATAATTCTTAGATGCCCTTTTTATTGTTCTTATTCTACTATTGCCACCAGTAGATATTGCTTAACTTTCTAATTATCAAGGCTTACATACTTTACAAGCCCTATAGCCATTTTTCATTGCTTCTTTTTTTTTGTCATAAAAAACCACATTTTCTTTATTTGGTTTTTTTGCTCTACAAGAAGGAAGACAAAATATTCCTGTAGTTTTAACTGCCGTTACAAATTTATAGTCAAATTTTTTATTTTTACTTCCAATAAAATCATACATCTCGTCATCGGTGAGTTTGGAATTCTCTTTTTCTAAATTCAACAATCTTTTTTTTATTGGTAATCCACCACCATATCCAACAAGTTCACCGTTGCTTCCTATAATTCTATGACAGGGAATTATAAGCCCTATCGAATTTGCCCCATTTGCAGATGCAACTGCTCTAACTGCTTTTTCATTATCAATATTTCTCGCTAAATCCAAATACGAAGCAATTTCTCCATATTTAACATTTATCAATGCGTTCCAAACTTGTTTTTGAAAATCACTACCGACCATTAATATTGGAATATCAAATTCTGTTCTTTTACCAATAAGATATTCATCTATCTGTTTTCTTGTTTCTATTAAAACATCATTGTCTTGCTCGAAATATTCAGCATTTAGTGCTTTTTTTATCCGATTATCAACCGTAGAACGCATTCTTCTATATCTGAAATCCAGTAAACAAAGTTTGTTTTCAAAAGAACCTAAAATAAGTTCTCCAATTTTTGTTTTGTAGTATTGAATATCTATTTGGCTCATTTTTTATCTCCTTTGCTTTATTTAATTTTATCAACAGTTATAACCCTAAAAGTATTTGAATTTATTGTAATTCTAATTTTATTATCTGTATTCATAATATAAAAGTTTTTCCCAACTTTTGAAAA
>JAOZTV010000260.1 GCA_029939015.1 Candidatus Aminicenantota bacterium | reverse complement strand
CTTTCCCCGTTTTGGAGATATTTAGATGAATTTTTTCTCCAGACTTATATTTATCTAATTTAAAACTATGAAGTGTTGATTTTTTTGATCTTTCTGTAAATTCCTGTTTTATTTTTTCTTTTTCATTAAACAAAACTTTTGCTATAAAGTCTGGTGTTTCAGCTTCAAAGACCTTATGATATTTCTCAAAGGCATTTAAAATATAAATGTTTTCCTGAGTTGATAGAAATCTTTTTTGTTTTTGAATTGAACTCAACCATCTTGCTATCTTTTCAGCATAGGGAAACTTTCCATAAACATCAAGGAGAGTTTCCAGAGCAATTGCTGTAGTCTTAATACTTGAGCCATGAACGGTCCACCATGTATCCTCATGATTTTCAAAATGTGTTTTAGTAGGTTCATCTTTCATTTTATTTAATAAAATTCTTGTCAAAACTGCCTGCATATATTTAGGTAATTTTATATTATTAAGACTTTTTATAAGATAAGATATACCTTCGACTGGAATTCTATCTCTGACTTCATACAGATTATTTGCTACATCTTTAAGACTTACATTGTCTTTTGAAAGAACATATAAGGCATAAGACTGTATCATAAACTTTATATTATTAGAGTAGGGGTATTGGGAGTTAATATTATTATTACATATTTTTTGCAGGTATTTTTTAGCTTTTCTTAATACGGTCTTATCAATTTTATAACCTCTGTCTTTTGCTTTTAATAAAAATTCTGTTGCATAGCATGATAGGAATGGACTTACATATCTTGAATCGGGATAGTATTTAAAACCTCCATTATACTTCTGATATTTCCCAAAATTCTTTAACAAAGTAGAAACTTCTTTATCAAGGTTTGTTTTTTCAATATTCAATATGCTATATTTTTTCAGGAAACTGTCTTGAAGCAGTGGAGATGTTCTTGAAATCTTTTGTTCAAGACAATTATAAGGATAGCTTCTTAAACTTTCGTAGTTTTTCTTTATACCAATTACAGATGATGAGGAAAGTGAAATCTCGAGTTTATCCTGGGCTCTAAAACTATTTGTCGGGACAATAACTATCTCTTTAATAATCTTAGAATCAACCTTTCCAAAATTTGCTACAGCTTCGATATACTTGGGTTTTCTTATTGGGATTGAACATTTATATCCATCTGAGAACCTCTTACTGATAGCCTTGAATGTGAATTCGGGTTTAAGCATATCCGATCCTTTTTTAAATTTAAAGAGTACAGCTTTTGTCTCAGCAATATTCAAAGCTATTTTTTTGACATCTTTTTTTTCATCTAATAATATGTTTTTAAATTCAGCCTTTACTTTTACTTTGATTTTCTTTCCACTATTATTAGTGACAGTTATGCCACCATAAAAAACATCTTCAGGTCTTAAAAAATTAGGTAGGGCAGGCTTTAAGATTAATTCTTTTTTTACAAGAATGTCTGCTTCTCCATATCCAAATTTATTTTTTTCTGCTGATACTACCATTGCTTTAAATGTTGTCAGATTATCAGGAAGTTTAAATGAAATTACCGCCTCACCTTTTTTATCTGTAGTAATAAAGGCTGAATAATATGCACTCTCTTTGAAGTTTTTTCTTGCAATGACTGAACCGAATGGAGAACCTCCTGTACCACCTCCAGGTTTTTCACCTTTTTCAGTGTATTTTCTTCTTGCCAATACATCGTTTAAGGTTGAAACTGTTTTGACATCAAGAGGTCTGTCAGTATAGAAAAAATCAAAAGGATTTGGTAGTCTATAACCGGATAAATTAAGAACGCCCTTGTCAACTATTGATATACAAAGTTCAGATTTTACTCCTTTTTTGTCCTGATTTTTTACTTTTATTTTAAGCTTGATATTCTGTCCAGGCCGATAATAATCCTTATCTTTAATTAGTTCAACTATTAGTTCTTTGTCTTTTGTATCAATCTTTATTTTTTTATATCCTGAGTAAAATTCAGGTTTTCCAATGTCATTTCCCTTTTCATCCCATTTCAAACCCTTTCTCTCTTTTAGAATTAATACATTTATATAAATATTGGGCAAGAAACTCTCAATTACAGGTATATTAACAGTATTTGTATTTCCTTTAAGACGAATGGTTTTTGACCATAGAACTTTTTCACGTTCAACAGTAATCAGAGCAGTTGATTCTTTAAAGGGTGATTTTATAAGAAGTTTTATGTTTTCATCTTGTTTATAAGATTTTTTATCAGTTATAAGGTCAATTATTCTTCCTTCATTTAACTTCCATGAAACATAACCAGAACCAGTTACATATAAATGACCTCTTGTTGTGATAGTATTATTTAACTTGTCAATTGCAGTGAGCGTAATCTCATAATAACCTGTCTCATCAAAACTATATGATTTTTCCAATCTTCCTTTTTTTAATTCTATTTCTTCTTTTAATATGTCTTTTTTTGTTTTTTCCCAATTCCATCTCAATGCACCTGATGCATCTTTTTTCTGATAATATTTCCAGTCAATTTTCTTAATATCAAGGCTAATTTTATTACCTTTGACTATTTTACCTTCAGCATCAACAGTAATAAAGAAAAATTTACCTGGTTGATTTTTTTTGAAAAAATATGATGCAGTTCTTAATCCAATATAAAACTTACCTCTATGAATTAATAATGAACTATTTGAGCCTATCCAGTTATTATCCTTATCCTTAATTTCACCATAGGCTGTTAATTTCGCTGAGTTTTTTGAGTCAAAATTAATTTCTTTCTGCTCAAAATTAAATATTCCATCTTTATCTAATTTTATATCTTTACTGAAAATAGTTTTATTCATTCGTGAACTGGAAGTTCCAAAAATATATCCATTCCACCCCTTTGGTGTAAAATAGGTGTTCCTTAATCTCAGGCTTAAACGGCCTGTTGCATCCTTCATTGGTGTACCAAAGAGATATTTACTTTTTACAAAACCTGAAATGTTTTCTCCAGCAACGATGCTTCTTTTATTGAATTTGCTGCTAACTTCAAATTTTGCAGGTTTATATTCCTGAACTGAAAAAGACAGACTTTTTTTAAATTTCCCAGTTTTAGTTTTTAATTCCAATGAAACTCTATAAAAACCCGAGGGGGCGTCTTTTGGTAGTTTGAATTTGTATGCAAATGAACCGTACTGGCTTAGCTCTTTTTTTATCTCAAATGATTTTATTTTTTTACTTCTTGAATCATATATATCGCCCTTTACATATTCAATTACAGGGGTTTTCATAGTACCTGCAATTATTTGTCGTAGTATCCCTTTGAACTTTACCTCCTGTCCTGCCTTATAAAGGTTTTTATCAGTAAAGAGAAGCAGATGATTATAAAAAGGACTCGGGTCATAATTGAAATCCATATTATAATTATATCTATAGTCCCAAACATCAAACATTTCGCTTTTCTTGCCCCAGAGATAAGCAGTTTTATCCTTTGAAAATATCTTGGCGTTAAAAATATCTTTGTTTAAAAAATCAATTTCCTCGGCATCATAGATAATAATACCATTTCCTGTGTTTTTAAGCGTTTTATCTTTAAAATCAGTGATTTGATAATCAGTTTCTGTATTTATTTTGCCTGTATTCATTGAGAATGATGATACAAAAATTTGAGTAGGACTGTATTTTGCAATCAAGGCTGTATCTGTTAGTTGAAATATTGAGCCTTTACTTCTATATGAAGATGCTTTTGAAAATCTAATAAAGTAAAAACCAGGTTTAGTAATTCCAATGTTTTTAAGGTCAAAGCCTATAGTATAACCGACATTTTTTTTAATAGGTATTTTCCAAATATACTCGTTGCAAACTTCATCTTTAATCTTTATTTTAGGATAACTATTATTTAGAATACCTGATATCTCAACCTCGGTTAGTTTCTTATAAAAAACTTTTGAACTGAATATATTTCTGACAGATATTGGAATGTCATTTTTTAAATAGCTTTCTATAACAAAATGTTTAGCTGATGGAGGACTCAGGTATGGTGTATAATCTGTACTGGTCACCTTAAATGTTTTTTCTTCTTTTAGTATATTCCCAAATATGTCTTTTATTCCTGCTTTTATTTTAACTGTATAGGTTGTTGCAGGTTTAAACTCCCCAATTATATCAAAACTTCTTGAACTCCAGTTCCTGTTTTTATTAATATTAGCAGGAGGACTGATTTCAATAAATTCCAAAGCGTTTTTTATGTTTACACTATTAGAGAATTCAATCCTAATACCATAATCAGGGTTAAACTCTTTTTTAATATTCAAAAATTTAAAAACTTCATAAGTCCTGAATTTAACGACTCTTTTTGATAAAAGTCCAATATTTCCGTATAATGATTTCAAACCAGGATTAAATATTATCTTAATATCAGAGGCAATATTAAATTTTTTAACAGGTGTCAAGGCAATGAATTTTTTAAAGTCAACTTTTCGCGAACCCCAATAATAAAGAGCCTTTCTTTCCTTTTTATTGCAATAATCAATAGTAAAATCATAATCATCATCAAAAA
>JAOZTV010000033.1 GCA_029939015.1 Candidatus Aminicenantota bacterium | reverse complement strand
CTATTTATTATAAATTTTAATACTCCCATTAGTAGTTGAAACTGATACTGAATATTTACCATTACCAACCTCTCCATTAATTTTTGAACTTGTAATTCTTTTTTTAACCTTTACTGGAAAATCAGATGATATACTTCCATTTGTTGTTCTTCCGCTTATCTTAAAATTAGAATCACCATTAAGTGTTAATCTAATTGAACCATTTGTTGTACGAATATTAATATCACCATTAATTATATTTTCCTGTATTGCTTTAATACTCCCATTAGTTGTACTAAGATTACCCTTACCAAATTTTCCATTAAGTTTGATTGAGCCGTTTGTTGTACTAAGATCAACAATACCTAAGTCCCCTTTTACTTTTATAGCACCATTTGTAGATGACACTTCTAATTTTACTAATCCTATAGGAACAAATATTGAATAATTTACCTTAAATTTAATGCTTTTTTTGTCTCTTTTTGAATAAATGTATAAGCCATCTTCTTTTAAGTCAAAATAAAGTTTTATTAATCCAAGATATTTTTTCTTATTTGAAAATTTTTCAGCTTTTATCAAAACAAAATCTTTGTCATGTGTTGACACAGTAATTTTACCATTAGTATTTTCTACATTTACTATATTGTTTTTATCAAGTTTAATTTCTTTTTCTATAAGTTCTGAATGCTTTAATCTAAAATTAATATGCTCACATCCAATAAAATTTACAATTATCATCACCAATAAAAATAATAATCCTTTTTTCATAACTTCCTCCTACAGGCTTTAAGCCCTTAAATAAGTATAACGAATCAAACAGCTAAAATGTTTCAATATTTCTTTAGGCTCGTGTAAAAAATTCCATATTTTTATGCGAACCCTTGGTTGACATTTTTTTATAAAAAACAGATAATAAGCATGGGTAGTATTAGGTATTACTTATTATGGAGAAGTGTCAATGGTAAAAAAGCAAAAACAGGTAACAAAAATTGATTCTAATAGCAAAAAGACTGAGATTTATATCCCTTCTGACCCAAGAGAAAGACAATCTCTTGACCGTATCTATGCACTTCTGCTTGAATCCTTTCAGATAGATTTTACACATTACCGTCATACTACTATTCTTAGACGTATGTCAAGAAGAATGAATATAAACAAGAAAGATAATTTTTTAGATTATTTAAAATATTTAAAAAAGAACTCATCAGAAATAAATTTGCTATACGATGATCTTCTACTCTCATTTACAGAATTCTTTAGGGACAAAAGTATCTATGAAACTCTTAAAAAAAAGCTATTCCCCAATCTAATAGTCGGAAAATCTGTCAGAACACCTATAAGAATATGGGTTCCCGGCTGTTCAACTGGCGAAGAAGTTTACTCTCTGGCAATTTGTCTTTATGAGTTTCTTGAAGAGACTAAATCAAAAATTCCTATACAATTTTTTGGTACAGATTTGATGGAAAGACATGTCAATAAAGCTAGGTTAGGGCTATATCCTGATAAAATTGAGAAAGATATTTCAAAGAATAGACTAAAAAAATTTTTTGATAAAACACCTGATGGTTATAAAGTCATTAAACATATCAGAGAGATGTGTGTTTTTGCTGTACAGGATATAATACAAGACCCACCTTTCCCAAATATTGACCTTATATCCTGCCGTAATGTATTAATTTATTTTGATGAAAATTTTCAGGAAAAAACTATACCCCTCTTTCATTTTTCTTTAAAACCTGATGGGTTTTTACTTCTTGGTACCTCTGAAACGATGGGGAGATTCCCTCAATACTTTGATATTATTGATAATAAGTTAAATCTATATTCAAAAAGAAATACAGAGACCAGACCGGAGTATAGTTTCCCGATAAACAATAAAAATTCAAAATTAAAAAAGGTTGCAAAAACTATGCCTTCTTCAATAAAAAACAAAACAAATAATTCAGAAATCACAAATCAAATAAATGATATTCTCGTTGAGACCTATTCCCCTCCTGGAGTATTAATTGACAATAATTTACAGATAATTCAATTCATCGGACACACTTTTCCATATTTAAGACCTGAGAGTGGCACAGCAAGTTTGAAATTAACTAAAATGGCTGATACATCTTTAATGCCTGATATATATGTGATATATGAAGAAGCAAAGAAAAAAAAACAAAAGATTACAAGAAAAAACATTATTTTCAAACAAAATGAAGTATCAAAAACAATTAACGTCAGCATTATTCCAATTCCTGATCAAAATTCAAAAGAAATGAATTTTCTCATATTATTTGAGGAGACAGTGAACATAGAAGACAAAACCAGTTTCAATTCTTTAGACAATAAAGATACAAATGAGGTATCTGCCTTAAAAGGTGAGCTATTGTCAACAAAAGAATCTCTACAATTAATAGTTGAAGAAAAAGATGAAATTAATCAGGCATTATGGGCTTCAAATGAGGAGGTTTTATCCACAAATGAAGAACTGCAAAGTGTCAATGAAGAGATGGAGGCAGCTAAAGAAGAGCTTGAGTCAGGTAACGAAGAATTAATATCACTCAACGAAGAATTACAATTAAAGAATGTTGAACTTAAGGAAAATGAAAATAATTTACGCACACTATTTAATTCAATGACAGATATTGTTTTTGAAATGGACTATGATGGCAAATATATTTCTATCGCTCCAACTTCGCCAGACCTTATGTTTAAACCTGCTGATAATACCGTTGGTAAAACATTACATGACATCTTCCCTAAGCAAGAAGCAGATATGTTCCTGCAGTTTGTTCGTAACTGTCTGGACACAAACCAAACCAACACTATTGAATATCCTCTAACTATAGATAATAATACAATATGGTTTGAGGGCAAAGCAACACCTAAATCTAAGAATAGTGTATTATATATTGCAAGAAATATCACCCAAAATAAATTAGCGATAGATGCCTTAAAAGAAAGTGAAGAGTGGTTTAGTGCAATTTCAGAACAATCTGTTGAAGGAATCACTGTAGCCAATCCTAGTGGTGGTTATGTTTTTGTTAACCCGTCATTTTGCAGGATGATGGGATATACCAGAGAAGAAATATTGAGAATGACAGTCTTTGATATGAAAAAAGACAAAACTGATAAAGCAAAAGAAGGTTTTAAAGAATCTAAGTCCAAACAGGAAGGAGCAGTAGTTGAAGTAGAACTTCAAAGAAAGGATGGATCAACTTTTATATCAGAAGTTGTTGGAAAACCAATAATAATTGCTAATGAAAAATTGGTATTAGGTACAGTAAAGGACATTACTGAAAGAAAACAGGCAGAGGAAGAAAAAAATAAACTTGAAACGCAATTACGCCATTCTCAAAAGATGGAAACAATAGGTACATTGGCAGGTGGCATAGCTCATGATTTCAATAATATTCTTGCTCCAATCATGGGTTATACAGAGATGGCTTTATTCAAACTAAATGAATCTGAACCTTTATACAGTGACTTGCAAAATGTTTTGAAAGGCACGCATAGGGCAAAAGACCTGGTAGAGCAAATACTCCTATTCAGCAAACAGTCTGAGAAAGAAAGGCAACCTGTTTCATTGCAGTCACAGATTAATGAAGCATTGAAATTATTGAGACCAAGTATTCCTACTACAATTGAAATAAATTATGACATTGACAATACCTGTCCATTAATAATGGCTGATACAACTCAAATACATCAGGTAATAGTTAATTTATGCACAAATGCATGGCAGGCTATGGAAAAAAAAGGTGGTCTCATTAATATTGAATTAAAGCTCAAAGATATTGATGCAAATTTCACAAAACTACACCCTGAACTAATAGAATCAAAATATGCCTGTCTTTCAATAACAGATACAGGCTCAGGAATGGACACACAAACTATTGATAGAATATTTGAGCCATTCTTTACAACAAAAGAAATAGATAAGGGAACAGGTCTGGGTTTGTCGGTAGTACATGGGATCATTAAAAGCCATAAAGGCGGCATTATAGTTTATAGTGAACCAGATAAGGGTTCTACAATTCACGTTTACCTGCCAATAATAAAATCAGATGATATGTTAGTAAGAAATAAAATTCATAAAATTATTGGAGGCTCTGAACATATAATGATAGTTGATGATGAACCCCTGGTTTTAGAAATGGTAGATACTATGTTAAGTAAATTTGGATATAAAACTTCAACATTTACTAATGCTTTAGATGCAATAAAAGCATTTAAAAGAGCGCCTGATGATTTTGATTTATTATTAAGTGATTTGACAATGCCAAGAATGACTGGCCTAGAATTAGCCAATTATTTAAAAAAGAATGATATTGCCTTACCAGTCATAATAATGACAGGATTCGGGGATAATATAACTAACTCTTCGCAAACAAATAATAATATAAAAAAAACAATTGGAAAACCAATAATAATAAAAGAATTAACAGATACAATCCGTGAAGTATTAAAGTAATTAATTTTTAATTTTAATACTTCCTGAATATGAGGAAATTTTTGTTTTTGGCGTTTTATTTTCTAAAATAATTGTTTTTTTAACCATATTTTTACCCCATTCCTTATAAATCTCTGAATTTTCAAATTCAAAAGGTGAATATATATCATCACTATTACTCTTTTTAGTTATTAATTCAAAATATCCATGAATTTTATTACCTTTAAAATCTAATTCTACATCACCAGATGCGGTTGAAATAGCAAGATTATGATTGTTTTTCCCTGACAAAGAGATACTGATATCACCGGATGCTGATTTGAAAGTACTATCTCCATTAAACAAAACTTTATTTATTATTATCTCTCCAGAAGCTGTTTTTGCATTAATAGCTCCTTTAGTCCCATTAATGACTAAATCACCAGACGCTGACTTAATTTTAATATTTCCAATAATTTTATTAGCCTTCGTATCTCCACTTGCAGTTGAATATGTAATATTTCCTTCCATATTTTTTATTTGCAAATTTCCACTTGCTGAATCAAAACTCAGATTGCCTTTAAAATCATATAACTTCATATCTCCACTTGCAGTTGAGATGTCTATCTTGCCAATTATATCTTTTAAATCAAAATCACCCGATGCAGTATTAGAGTCAATATTTAGTGATAAATTTGAGATTTCAAGATCTCCCGAAGCAGAATTAAAAATTACTTCTGAGTTTTCTGGTATTTTTAAATTCCATAATGACTTACCCTTAGATGAGCCATTAAATTTTTCTTTAAGCTTTAAGTAATTGCTTTTTTCAATAAATGCAGGAGTATATTTCTTTGCATCATAGGTATATGTTATATCTAAATATATTTTTGTGTCATTACTCTTTTCTATAACACAATCAGCACTGATAGTGTAAATTTTAATGATTTTTTTCCCTTCAAAAACTTTAGAAATAGTTTTCTGTTTCTTCGCATACATAAATGAAATAGCGATAAGTAATAAAATAATTATTAGTAGTTTGAATTTTTTCATCATAATTCTCCTTTTATGTTTTCTTTATAAATATATTTCCATTTCTTGTTCTTAAAAATATTTTATTCTTTCCTTTTCTTGTATTTGAGATACCTTTTATTTCTTTATAAGTAAGCCCATCCTTCTTTTCCAATTTATCTGTTTGGTTTATATTTAGTTTAAAATCAGATATTATTTTATATTTTTTTCCTTTTGAACTCTTAACTAATATTTGAGCATCAATTTGTGTTGACAAATTTCCTGGAACATAAAGGATTATATCGCCACCCATTGATATTAATTTAGTTTTATAATTTTTAATCTCACTTACTTTATCTATATAAACTTTTATATTACCACCATTTGTAATTGCTTCAGATGAACCTTGCATTGAATGTATTATAATATTCCCACCATTAGTTTTAGCTTTTACAAAATATTTTGCAAATCTTATATCAATATCGCCACCCAATGTTTTAACTTCAGCTCCAAAAGGTGCTTTATTTATATCAATATCACCACCCATTGTATCTATTCTTATTGGCTTGTTTTTTCCTTTTATTAAATTATTCTTCATATTTTTATATACTATATTTCCACCAAAAGATTTCCCTTCTATGCTTCCTGAAATATCATCAAAAACTATATTTCCTCCCATTGTCGTTAATTTGCCTTTAAGAGTTGAATTCTTCAATTTAATATTTCCACCACTAGTTTTAAATTTAGCCGATCCATTTAAATGTGAAAGTTTTATATCGCCACCCAAAGTTTTGCCTGATATTTTACCATTAAGATTAGTAACATAAATATCTCCACCAATAGTTTTTAGATTAAGATTAAATTTATAAGGAGTTATAATTTCAATATGTTTTACTCGCAAATTATCACTCGAACTATTTTTTAAAACAAACTCTAAAACATTTTTATCCTTTATAATAGATGCATCTTTATCCAAAATACTTATATTTGAAAGAATTTTAATATAAATTTGTTTCTGGTTTTTTTTACCAGTTATAATAATAGAGCCACCTGTTTTTAAATTTAAATTCATTGATGTAATATTTTTACTATCAATTGTTTTAATATATTCTTTGGAAAACAAATTTACCGTTATTATCAGAACAAAACAAACAAAAAAAATAAGATAGTTTTTCATTTCTACCCTCCTGAGATTATATATATAACCTAAAAACCAATTCAAATCGTCCTAAATTTAAATTTAGTACATATCGCTAATTAAATAAATCAACTATTTTTTCTAAATTGAGATGGTGTTAAGCCTGTGAATTTTTTAAAGGCTGTATTAAAAACTGATTTTGAGTAAAACCCACATTCGTAGGCAATATCAAGTACAGAGATATCTTTGTCCTTTATAAGCATTTTTTTTGCCTCTTCAACTCTATATTTATTAATAAAATCATTTGAATTCTGATTAAGTTTTTCATTTATAATCTGTGAAAGATGGTTATATTGTATTTGAAGAATTTCAGACAGTTTCTTAAGATTTAATGAAGGTTCAAGATACGGAGTTCCATTCTCCATAAAACTTAAAAGTTTCTTTAGTATTGTATTTGCAAATTCATCATTTAATCCTGATGTTTGATATTTTTTGTGTTTGTCTTTATTTATAATATTTTTCGTTTTTTTTCGCTTTATTTTTATAAATATATAAAAAAGCGTTATAGATAATAAGATAAATATTATAAATACTATATAATAATTTAATTTATGATTTTTAATACTAAAATTATATTTTGCAATTGCCTTGCTCCATTTAAATTTTGAAATTCCTGTTTGAAGTAGAAATAAATATTTCCCGGGTTCAAGATTTATGTAAATTTTTAATCTATTAAAACCAGGCTGAATAAATTTCCATTTACTATCATATCCTTCAAGTTTATATCTAAATCTAAGTTTATCCGGAGCTGAAAAATGTAGTCCTGTAAAGTGAAATTCCAGGAAACCCGTTTCATTAATTACAGGATTATCCAAATTTGAAATATTAATATTATTCATAATAACATTTTCAATTATTGGAGAACTTTCATTTGATTGAATATATTTATTTTTTATTCTGATTAAGCCATTACTTGAAGTAGCCAACCAAATATTACCTTCTGAATCCTTCATAATATCATTAATATAATCATTTTCAATTATCGGAAAGCTTATATTGTCAAGAGTATTGCTTAAATCAAGATTTAATATATAGAGTCCATCACCCTTTGTTCCAATCCATATTTTTTTATTATCTTCAAGAATTGACAATATATCTATATTTTTAATTTTATAATCTCTTACTATTTTTTTTTTTAGTTTTTTAAACAATACCTTTTTTTTATTAATTTCCTTGTTTAAGCTTTCAAATTCCAATACAGGGATTTTATTATTTATCTTATTGAAAAAAACAAATTTCACCCCATCAAACTTGGTAAAACCATTATCATTATATAACCAGATATATCCATCCTTCGATTGAAAAACAGAATTAACCCTATTTGAATTTAAACCATCTGAAACATCAAGTTTTAGTATTGTATAATCATCTATTAAATTAATTTTTTCACCTGATAATTGATAACTGAAAAAAACAAGAATAAAACTCAAAAAAGAAATAGTAAATATTTTTTTTCTATTAAAATATAAATAATTTTGCATTTGATATAGCGTAAACTTTGGAGTTTTGGTCTTTAACAACAGCTTCTGTATAAATAATTTTTTCAGTTATTTTTGTAATTTTGCTACTTAAAAAATACTTATTGAGTGTTTTAACAGGTCTTTTGAATTTTATATTTAATTCAGCAGTTACACATCTAAAACCATTGAATGAGGCTACTTTTATTTGTATCTCATCAAGTACAGTACTTATCAATCCACCATGAACAATATCCTTCCAGCCCTGACAAAAAGGTTCAAATATAATAATTGCCTCAGCTTCTTTTTGCTCCTTATTATATGAAAACTCAAAATTCAAACCACTTTTATTCTCTTTGCCACATACAAAACACATATCATCGCTAATAATTTCTTTCATAATATTTCACTCCTAAAGCACTTTAAATGAAAATACTAATTTAAAAAAAAACTCTTGTCAATAAAAACTCATAATTTTATCTTTACCTAAATTTTTCATCAAAACCTACTGCAATGTCCAATATGCCCATTCTAACTGCGTTAAGCTCAATCATCTTCATTGCAAAATAGTGCGACTATTCTTCATTCGACTCAATCGCTTTACTTGTTATAGCGGACATCTTGGACATTTCGCTACAATTTTGATGAAAATTTCAGGCTTTACTTTTTTTTTTTTATTTGTCATAATGAGTCTGTATTGATAAAGGAGAATAAAATGAACAAATTAAATCTTCTGGACAAGGTTGGAATAAGTACTAAATCTCATAAACTATTAAAAGTTCTTCTTAACGAGAATCCTAGATTAGAAGATATTATGAGAAATTCAAAGAATGAAACTGAGGCATTAGTAGGTGTAAGAAACTGGGTAATGGCTGAACTTGAAAAAAGTCCTTTTGGTATAAAATATTATAAGGATATTAATGGTGGCAGAGAAATCTTTGAAAAATTAGACTGGAAAGATTATGCATCAATAAGGATACTTGATTATATTGATCATGCCGGTATGGAGTTTGTTGACCTTAATTTAAGAGGCGAGGTTGCAATAAGCAATCCAATAAAATTAATATGGCTCGCAGTTACGCATGGTACAGGTGGTGCTAAACCTTATTTTTTTAAAGACATGGTTGAGTTATTCCGTCAATTTACGGAAAAGATTAAATTGAAAAAACCATCAAGAGAAGATGTTGAAAACTGGATGACACGTTACCCTTCTGGCAATGACCCAAGAATAATTAAACTACGGGAAGAAAACAGAGAAAGAATAATTAAGGTAATAATTGACAAAATTGATAAGGGTGAAATCAAAGACAGGAAGTATTTTTTTGAAGAAAATATGTCACAAGAACAAAAGTTTTTTAGAATACTTGAATGGTGGAAAGACTGGAAATTCCATCTCAGATTTGCTGTCAAAACCCCCGAGGCATTAAATGATATGCTAGGCAACTCACTTGACCCTGACAGAATGAAACTTTTAAAAGAAGCTGAAAAAGCAGGAATACCATTTTTTGTAAATCCATACTATCTATCTCTACTTCATGTAAGAGTTCCATATTTTGCCATCGGTGCCGATCTAAGTATCATCGATTATGTGTTTTATAGTAAACAATTGGTCAATGAATTTGGGCATGTCGTTGCATGGGAGAAAGAGGATATTGTAGAGCCTGGTAAACCTAATGCAGCAGGATGGTTATTGCCCTCTCAACATAATGTTCATAGACGTTACCCGGAGGTTGCAATTTTAATACCTGACTCAATGGGTAGAGCCTGCGGAGGACTTTGTGCATCATGTCAGAGAATGTTTGATTTCCAAAATGGAAACCTTAACTTCAATCTGGATAAGTTAAAGCCAAAAGAAACATGGAAAGAAAAGCTTAAGCGACTAATAGAGTATTTTGAAAAAGACTCTCAATTAAGAGATATTCTTATCACAGGTGGAGATGCTTTGATGAGTTCAGATGCTACCCTTAAAAACATCCTCAATGAGATATTTTTAATGGCAAAGAGGAAAAAAGAGGCAAATAAAAATAGAAAGGACGGTGAAAAATACGCCGAATTATTGCGGGTTAGGCTTGGTACACGATTATTAGCCTATCTTCCTCAAAGAATAACTCCTGAATTATTACAAATATTAGAGGCTTTTAAAAAGGAAGCAACAAACGTAGGAGTAAAGCAATTTGTTATACAAACTCATTTTGAATCATCGATGGAATTAACACCAGAGGCAGAAATTGCAATTAAAAACTTAAATTCAGCAGGCTGGATTGTAACAAATCAAAATGTTTTTACAGCTGCCAGTTCGAGAAGAGGGCATACTGCAAAACTTAGACAGGATCTTAATAAAACAGGTGTGATTACATATTATACATTCTCAGTCAAAGGTTATATGGAAAATAGTCATAATTTTGCAACAAATGGTAGAGCAGTTCAGGAGCAATTAGAAGAGAAAGTTTTCGGACTAATTCCTGAAAAATATCATGAGTCAATAAATAAATTGCCGGGAGATGCAAAAAATATTCAAAAAAACATTGAGGAATTAATGAATAAAGAAAACCTCCCATTTCTTGCAACCGATAGAAATGTACTTAATTTACCGGGTGTTGGAAAAAGTCTTACATTCCGAGTTATTGGGATTACAAGATATGGTAGAAGAATTCTTGAATTTGACCATGACAGTACAAGAAACCATAGTCCAATTATTCATAAAATGGGCAAGGTTATCATAGTTGAATCAAAATCAGTATCAGAATACCTTGAGCAATTAGAGATGATGGGAGAAGACAAGGCAGAATACGAAGGACTTTATGGATATTCAATGGGTGAAACTGAACCAAGAATGTCCATATATGAATATCCAGAATATAATTTCAAAATCACAGATGAATTAACTAATCTTGAGATTGAGTAAAGCCTTAATCGGGCATAACTAGTGTCTCCTGACATAAGTCCATGGACAATTCTAAGGTCGCTTCCGGTGATACCTATTCCGCTAACGCAAAAAATTGTGCTCAATTTTTTACTCCAAGTCCTCAAAAACTCAGGCTTTCTGAGTTTTCTGCGGGGCACGCTTCACAGGAATTCACCTAACGCTTAACTATATACGGACTTATGCCTAACAGTACTATAGCCAAAAATCCTGAATATCAAGCTTATTTCATTGAGCTTAATGCTTAAAACAATTAGAATTCGTTTATATTAGCGAAGCTAATATTTCGACACCTTTTTTAATTTCATCTATAGTTGGATATGAAAAATTTAGCCTTACTTCATTTCTTTTTTTATTATTAGCTGAATAAAACTTACTTCCCGGAATAAATGCAATTTTATTTTCAATTGCCTTATCAAATAAAACATCTGTATCAACAGCTTTATCAAACATTAACCAGATAAACATCCCGCCTTCAGGCTTTGTCCATTTAACACCATCTGGCATATATTGTTCCAAAGCATCAAGCATAGCATCTCTCTTAGGTCTGTAAAGTTCTATTATCCTATTTATATGTTCGTGCATATAACCTCTATCAATAAAATGAGCCGCAACTCTTTGAGTAACACAATCAGGACTTACAATGGATTTCTGTGACCACTTCACCATCTGTCCAATTATACTAGGAGCTCCTGAAGAAAACCCAAGACGTAATCCAGGCCCCAATATTTTAGAAAATGATTTGCATATAGTTACAATTTCAGGGTCATTAAATTCAGTTCTTGCTAATTCCCATAGAGTAATTATACGCTCTCCCGAATACCGCAATTCTCTATAAGGTTGATCTTCAAGAATAGGAATATCATATTTTTTTGCAATTTTAATAATATCTCTTCTTCTCTGCAATGACATAGTTCTACCACTGGGATTTTGAAATTCAGGAATAAGATAAATAAATTTAACAGGTTTTTTCTTACCTAATAGAGCATTTAATTCCTTGTCTAATAATTCAGGTATCATTCCAAGCTCATCCATATCAATACCTGATAATTTAGCACCACATGCTTCCATAGCTGCAATAGAACCAGGAAACCCAGGTGCCTCAGTGATAATTATATCATCCTGATCTATCATACTTCTGGTATAATTATATATACCATTTGTTGAACCATTGGTAATAATCAACTCATCATCACCAATATTTTCAACAGATTCAAAGGTTTTTATAGCTTTAATAAGCTGACGATCCCCTTCACTTGCACCATATTGCAATACATCTGAACCTTCATTAATAATAACCTCATTAAAAATTTCTGATATTATTTCTCTTGGAAAAGTATCAGGGTTTGGTAGTCCACCTGCAAAAGAAATAACTCCTTTTACACCTTTAGTTACCTTTAATATTTCTCTAATAAAAGAATGCTCCATAGCCAAAGTATTCTTAGAATAAAAATCCATAAAATCTCTTCTCATAATTCCTCCATAAAAGTATAAAACAGCTCTATATAAGTTAAATACAAATTAAGCGTGAGGTTACTATCTCTGTAGCGTGCCCCGCAGGGAGCCTGGAATGCCCAGGCGACTGAGGACCAGGAGTAAAAAATTGAGCACAATTTTTTACGTTAGCGAAAGAGATATAACCGGAAGCGACCTTGTATAAAGGTTTAACTTATCACTATTTTTTATATATCCCAGCTCTTTCTAATTTTTTCCCACTTTAAATCTCTACTCTTAATAATAAGTTCAATATCATCATCGTTTAGATGCTTAAATCTTCCCTGTGATTTTAAATAATTTTTTACAGATGCAAATTCCTTAGGATTTTTATTTAATTTAAACTCGCCATCTTCATACTCAGCCTGAACCCATAATCCACAATCTACAACTTCTTTTGCTAACTCTATCGCACTATCTGATGCCGTACCCCAGCCTGTTGGACAACTTGCATAAACATGAATAAAAGATGTTCCTTTACATAAACTTGCCTTTTGTACCTTTCTCATATAATCCTCAGGATAACCGACCGAGGCTGTTGCTGCATATTCTATTCCATGAGCTGCAATAATTTCAAATAAATTTTTCTTATTTGTAATTGAACCCGGAAGATTTTTACCTGCTGGAGTTGTTGTAGTTCTTGTACCATAGGGAGTTAGTCCACTTTTCTGAATACCGGTATTCATATATGCTTCATTATCGTAACAGATGTATAGAATACGGTCATTTCTATCAATTGCTCCTGAAAGTGCCTGTAGTCCAATATCTGCTGTTCCACCATCTCCTGCAAAACCTACAGCAAAATAATCTTTCAGCCCAAGAGCCTTTGCCCCGACAGATACCCCTGACAACATAGAGGCTGTACCTGGAAAGGTTGATATTATAGCATTTGAGTTAAAAGCCATCTGTGGAAAAATAAATCCAACAGCCGACATACAACCAGCAGGCAGGACTGAATAAGTTTTATCTCCCAATACTTTTAATGCCAGACGAACAGCAACACTTCCACCGCAGCCTGCACAGGCCTTATGACCATAAAAATATTCCTTACCTGTCATATTCCTGGCTGTTATTTTTTTAATTTTACTATTCATTTATCTGTACTCCCATTCCAACAAACTGCACCTTGTTCTTTTTCTTATCTCCTTCCAATAATGTCATAAACATTCCTTCAATATGAGACTTAGAAATATCCTTGCCACCAAGACCAGCAATAAAATTCATTATAAAAGGAGAAAAGCCACTTTTAGCAATTGCTGAATTCACATGAGTAAATACAGTACCCTCATAGCCAAACGAAATATTTTTATCAATTACACCTATAGACTTTATATGACTGCATTCCTCTAGTAACTCCTCTTCAGGAAATGGGCGCATATATCTTATCTTAATAACTCCAACCTTATGACCATCTGCTCTCATTTTATCAACAACGACTTTTACAGTTCCTGTTATACTGCCTAAGACAATTAAAACTGCTTCTGCATCCTCTATTCTATAAGATTTAATTAGACCACCATAACCCCTGCCAAATAATTCTTCATATTCCTTATCAACATCTTTGATTACCTGTACAGAATCCATTACAGCTCTATGTTGCTGATACTTATATTCAAGATTATCTTTTGGACTTGTACTCATCCCCATATTCATAGGTCTTTCAAAATCCATTTTATTAACAGTTGTAAATGGAGGCAGAAATTTATCTACTATTTCCTGTTTTGGAACAGAAACAAGTTCATAGGTATGTGTTAGAATAAAACCATCAAGATTAACCATAAATGGGGTTAACACTTTCTTATGTTCAGCTATTTTATAGGCCTGTATTACCATATCAAGTGCTTCCTGAGCATCCTCAACATAGACCTGAATCCAACCACTATTTAATAATCCAAGTGAATCACTCTGGTCACCATAAATACTCCAAGGTAATGCAAGCGCCCTATTCCCATTCATCATTACTATTGGAAATCTTCCACCTGATGCATAAAATAAACCCTCTGCCATATATAATAAGCCCTGCGAAGAAGTCGCAGTAAAAGCTCTTGCTCCTACGGCACTTACTCCCATTGCAGCTGACATAGCAGAATGTTCTGATTCAACATGCATAAATTCAGCATCTAAAGAACCATCCTCAGCCATCTCAGACAGACGTTCAACAACAATAGTCTGGGGCGTTATAGGATAGGCAGAGATAACATGAGGTCGTGATAATCTTACACCCATGGCAATAGCGTCATTGCCGCTTATAAAATGTTTTTCTTCACTCATTTATTTTGTCTCCTTTATCATAGTAATTGCATCAACAGGGCAAATTTTCGCACAAACTCCACAGCCCTTACAAAAATCATATTCAAAATCAATTTTTTTTTCAGTCCTGATAACCGCCCCATCCGGACATACCAGATAACATTTTAGGCATCCAATACATTTATCCAAGTCAACAACAGGTTTAAAGGTTCTCCAACCTGAATGAACATCAACAAGATGTCCAGCTTCAAAACTCGGTCCAGTACTATATTCGTCTATGTGAGTTGGTCGTTTCCATTTTTTAACCTTTGGTCTATCCATTTAACACCTCCAGAGTTTTCTTATAGGCAGTTTCCACTACTAATACATTTTTTTCTGCAATTGAAGGTTTCATTTCTTTTTTTAAAGCCTTTAAACCAGCATCAAGTCCAACAAGATTTGATACTGCCATCAATGCAGCCATCATTGCAGTATTTGTAATAGGTCTGCCTAATATATCCAAAGCAATTGAAGTTGCATCAATAGATACAATCCTTTTTCCCTCAAATACAGATTTGTATTTTTGTCCATCTTCAGAATTAATGATTAACACACCCGTTTTCTTAATCCCATTATTCATTGCTGGGGTAATTAGAGTTTCATCCAAAATAACTACATAATCAGATTCCTGAACCTCACTCCTGTCCAATATTTTTTTATCATCTATCTTTGTAAACCCAAGTACAGGGGCACCTCGTCTTTCTGGTCCAAAGGACGGAAATGCTAGTGCATATTTGTCCCCAAAAAGAGATGCTGCCATTCCAAAAATTCTTGCAACAGTCCAACTCCCCTGACCACCTCTACCATGCCATCTAATTTCAATCATTTTTTTCCTCCAATATTTTTAACAATTATATCTCTTGTCTCTGTCAATTTTTTAACTAACCTATGAATATGCTTTACTGTCATTCTCTCTATTGGCCCTGAAATACTTAATGCTCCAAAAAAGTTTAAGGATATGATCTTTAAAGGAACTGAAACGCAGTTGTTTTATTTATTTTCAGTATTTTACAAATATCTTTCAGCCTCATAGATG
>JAOZTV010000259.1 GCA_029939015.1 Candidatus Aminicenantota bacterium | reverse complement strand
ACTTCTGTTTTTGCAGGTGTAATAATTAATAATAAATTTAAAATTAATTCACCTGATATTAAAGAAGAACTTATTTCAAATATAGTTTCATCAAGAGTTAGTGCAGAATCGGTCGTATCAGGAACGGTTAAATTTGATAAGAAAGCAGATATAAGACAGACAGAGGTTGGAAGAATAATTCGATTTAGATTAAGTATTGATAATAATTCTAATTCTATACTTATAGCTCCAAGAATTAAAGATTATCTACCTCAGGGTTTCGCCTATGTTAAAGACTCTTCAACTCTTAATGGAGTTAAGATTATCAATCCAATCGGGAAGAATGTTATTACCTGGTTATTGCAGGATATTCTACCGAAAAGATCTGTAAGCTTAAGATTTCAGACTGTTATAGGTGCAGATACGAAGAGGGGCAAGAACATTAATAGAGCTTCATTATATGCAAAAGATAGTACTAATAAGGATATAATACTAAATGCTTCGGACTTTATAAATGTTTCAACGGCTGGTTTTGTCTTCTATTCTGGGATTGATGGTACTGTTTATATTGATAAAGATTTGGATGGTTTTTATTCACCAGCAGATAAACCTCTGGAAGGTGTAGAAATCAGACTTTCTTCAGGAGATAAAATATTTACAGATAAGAAAGGTGAATACTCATTTAAAGATCTTAAACCGGGTGAGTACGGTGTAGGAGTTAATAGAAGAACGCTCCCTGAAAAATATAAATTATTTACTGAATCACCAATTATTGCAACTTTATTTGATGGATTAACAGACCAGAAAGATTTTGGACTGGCTTTTACTGGTAAAGATGTAGAAAAACCCTGTAAATTGGAGGGGATACCTTTTATTGATAAGAATGGGGATAAACAATTTGATGCAGGAGAACCAAAATTGAAAGAATATACAGTTATAATAGATGAAATATCAAAGAGCCATATAGATGATGGTGTTTTTATATTCACTCATCTCAAAAGGGGTAAACATTTAATTAAGATTGACTATGGTCATAGAATTATTAAAAAAGAGATAAATATAAAAGCAGGGAAAAATACTGTATATTTTCCTATAAAATTTACTGGAATTAAGATCTTAGTCGGGGGACAGAAATGAATAAAAAATTAATAAATGTTTTAGCTTTTATATTTGTAATGTTTTTGTCTTTTTCTGTCTATGGTCAAAATATTGGTATTGGCGGAGACAGTGAAATAAATCGTTGTGAGACTAAAACCTATAATATAACTGTTCAGAATAATTCTGGTAACCCTCTCACAAATCTGGTTATATACGCAAAACTAGAGCTTCTAACAGGGTTTTCTTATGTATCTGGTTCTTCAAGTATAAGTGCATCGGGACTATCATGCGGTAGTCATGAACCAGTAATCAACGGAGCATATTCAGACGGAGGATGTACTAGTCCTCCTACTCCTCCTGCTACCCCATATTTGAGATGGAATATAGACAGCCTCTGTGGTTCATATACTTTGGCTGATGGAGATACTCTTACAATTACCTTTGATCTTGAAACGGATTGCTCAGCAGTTTCTGCCTCACTTAATACTATAATTAATTATGAAATTTCAGGAACACCAATGTGTGATGATAGCGGTGTTTTAAATATTCAGGTAAATCCGGGTGCTGTTACAATAAAGAAAACTGAAAATGTTATTCCTCAATATCTTGGTGGAGATGTTACATGGACATTAACTGTTGAAAACACAGGTTTTGGTGTAATAGAAAATGTAGAAATTACAGATGTGCTTGGAAATGGTTTGTCTTATGTTTCTTCAACCCAAAGTGGGAATAATGCTGGTCAGACTACTACATGGACAAGTAATGAATATCCGGAGTTGTCTTCAATGGATCCCGGTGATATTTTAACTATGGACATAACGGCAACAGTAATTGCCTGTGAGGAGCTTGATAATGTTGCAAATGTTCGTTTTGGCTGTGACCCATCTCCTGCAAATACTTGTTTTAATACTGTTGGTGATGGTGGTACTGCTACCGCGGCTGTGCAAAGACTTGTACGTACACCATTGGTTGAATTCTCACCTGGTGACATTACATTTGACTATTGTGATGATACTGAAAATATTGCCTTTACAATTACAAATACCGGTGATGGTACAGCTCATGATGTATATATGATTATTGATTTTGGAAGTCAATTTACAATAACTAATATTTCTTCAGGTGCTTCATATAATTCATCTGAAAACCGTTTTGAATTAGCAGACCCTCTTGCTCCCGGAGGTACTTATAATTTTAGTTTTGATCTAAATTATACCGACTGGTGTAATGGAACTTTTCCTACAGGTGATATACTTTGGCAAAAAGAGTATAAGGACGATTGTGATAATCTTTTTTATCCACCTGTTGAGATGAGTATAATAAATGCACCAAATAATACCCCAAGTCTTTCCCTTACTAAAACAGGTGCTTCTCAGGTTGAAATAGCAGGCTTAGTTACATATACTATTGAATCGTCTTATACAGGGCCTACAAATTGTGGTTCAAGTACAACAGGTGATATAACCGTTATTGATACAATCCCGAGTGGAATTACGGTTAACGATGCTGATGGAGGTGTCTGGGTTCCAAGTGGAGATGGTACCGGTGGTACAGTAACATGGACTTATGCACATACTTCAAGTCTTTCAAAAACACTTATTTTACAGATACCGGACGAAACACAATGTGAAACCTATTGCAATACTATTTTTACAAATACAGCCGATGCTTCGGTTGTAGATTGCTGTGGTTGTACTCTTACAGCTTCTGATTCAGTAACAACGGCTATTGAATGTGCAGAGGGTGTGACATCGGATAAAATATCTTCAAGTCCAACTGAAAGATGTGATGCAACAACCTATACAAATACTTATGTTTTTGATGGGGGCTCTGCCATAGTTCTATCTGATTTGAGCTTTGAAGAACATGCTGAAAATGACCAGCTCTATGTTGGTGGAACTCTTTCTGTAAATTTATCCGTCAGCGGAGATGTTACTGGTTGTGTTGCAATTACAGATAATACCGCAAGTAGTGGAAGTTTAATATTAGATTTTTCAGGTTGTGCTGCAACTGCATTAGCAGGTCAAACTCTTACGATTGTCTATGAATTAACGGCAACAGAAGCTACAATGGCAGCCTGTACAAATGGAGCATTTTATTCATGGGCAAGTCTAAGTCTTGGAACATCAGGCTCAAGTTGTCTTGGTGATGGTATTATTCATGAAACAACAGAGGTTACAATTATATCTCCAGCAATGAATGTATCGATTTCAGGACTGGGAAATATTTTTCATAAATGTGAAACAAAATCTATAACTATGACCTTGGAACAGACATCTACAACCGGCAATGATCCTAAGGATGTAAAACTTGTTTTAAGTGGATTAAATTATTATATTGTTGATGTAGCTGTACCCGGTGCTGTAACCTGTTCAGGTACAGTATCGCCTGTTGCCTGTATTCCAGTAATTGATGGAAATGGTGATTATGTCTGGACATTTAATGATGCCTTTCTTGGTAATGGTCAATCTGCTACAATACAGATGGATGTACAGAAAAGATGTACTGATGGTGGGGATCTTATAGCTACAGCTTATTTTGATGATAGATGCACAGATGATTCAGTAATAGATGAATTATGCTCAGTGACAGCTACAGAAACTCCAACTTTATTATTGGATGGAGACCTTCTTATTGAAAAAACACCTGAAGTTTATTATGCGACTACTAATCTGGTTGAATGGAAAATATATGTAACAAACCGTGGAACAGGAACAGCATTTAACGTATGGGTTGATGATGTGCTTGGTTCCGGGCTTGTTTATGAACATGGAACACGTCCTGCAACTGTTGACAATATGACGGGAGTTACTATTAACGACAGTCTTGATCATAATGGTGGAGCTATTAATGGAGTTAGTTTCAATATTTCAGAGATAGAGGCAGGAAGAAGACGTGAAATTACAATGTATGCAAGGCAGGTTGCTTGTAATAATCTTACAAATGATGCATCAACGAGTTGGGGATGTATTGGTGCTGACTGTCAGACTGTAGTTTCAGATAATTCTATAGTAGAGCTTCCAGCTCCTAATTTAATAAATACAAATACAATAACTCCTTCTGATGGTGTAGATGCCTGTGAAAGTCCCAGAGGATTTGTTACTCTTAGGAATGCAGGTCAGGTATCCTGTTATAATTTACAGGTAATAGAAAATTTACCAACGAACCTGACCTATGTAGCAGATTCAACGAGATGGAGATTAAATGGTGGTGCATGGAATGGTCCAAATGCATCTTATAATCCTGTTATTTCAGGTGGCGGTTTAATACTAACATGGACACAGACTGAAATTTCAGGTCTGGCTACAGCCGATTCAGGAGATACAATAGAGATAGAATTTGATATGGTTGCTGACTGTCCTTTTACTGGTGGAATTATTACCTGTGATACACAGTATGAAAATCCATGTGGGCAGGTTTTCAACTCATCCCAAAGCAGATTTACAGCTGCATTTAA
>JAOZTV010000258.1 GCA_029939015.1 Candidatus Aminicenantota bacterium | reverse complement strand
TATTTCTCTGTAGCGTGCCCCGCAGGGAGCCTGGAACGTCCAGGCGACTGAGGACCTGAAAGATTTTGCAAAAGAAAATCTTCATGACTGACTGGAAGGAAGGAACCGAAGGTGAGTTTGTGATGAACAAACGAATAACATAAAAATTGAGCACAATTTTTTGCGTTAGCGCAAGAGATATCACCGGAAGCGACAATTATACTGATTTTACTTTTTGGAACTTAACGGCAACAAATTTAGGGTTGATTATTCTTTTTACTAATTAGCATTAAACCAAAATATGTCAATATTGCATTAATAACCATTAATTCAAAACCAAATTTATATCCAAAGAAAAGGCTATTCGAGTGTTTTTCTAAAAAAAAACAGATAATAGGGGAGCCTATTGCGATAAATGGGATAAGTATTTCTTTTACTCTTTTTTTTGAAAAAAGGCCGAATGCAAATAGTCCAAGTAAAGGTCCATAGGTATAACCTACAGTTTTAAAGAGTTTTGCAATTAATGCCTGGTCTCCTGTTGACTTGAAAATTGATATTGTCAGTATTATGCCAATTGCAAGAATAGAATGTATTACATATCTTATTCTTTTCTTCTTTTGTTCAGAGATGTTTTTTTTGTCAAGTTCAAAGAAATCTACAAATACAGAAGTTGTAAGGGATGTCATAGCACTATCTGCACTTGAATAGGCAGCTGATATTAATCCAATGATAAAAAACACTGCAATGACTGGCCCAAGGTGATAAATTGCAAGTTCAGGGAATAATCGATCACTTGCTGCATTTATAACTAAACCATTGGTTTCTACAAATATCAATAAAACTGCTCCAAGAAATAGAAAAATGAAATTGACAATAATAAGTATAAGACCTAATGAGATAATATTTTTCTTTGCCTCTTTCTCGTTTCTGCAACTTAGGTTTTTCTGCATCATATCCTGATCTATACCATTCATTGCAATTGCAATAAAAAAACCACTGAGGAGTTGCTTAATAAAAAACCTGCTATCTCTCCAGTCAAAGAACATTATTTTTGAAAAGGAAGAGTCAATAACTTGAGTTGATATCTCAAAAAATCCGACATCCATTATTTTTATAACCATATAAATAGTAATGAAGAGTGATAATAACATAAATGTAGTCTGTACCGCGTCGGTCCATACTATTGTTTTTATACCACCTTTGACACTATAGAGCAGGATTATAAAAACAAATATTGCAGTTGTTGCAATAAAAGGTATGTTCCATCTGTCAAACACAAAAATTTGAAGAACGTAAATTACAATAAAAAGTCTAAAAGATGCACCTATAAATCTCGATAAGATAAAAAATAATGCACCTGTTTTTTGAGCTGTTTTTCCCAGTCTTTTTTCAAGATAGGTATAAATAGATGTCAATTCAAGTTTATAATATACAGGTATCAAAACTTTTGCAATAAAGATATATCCACCCATATATCCTAAAACCATCATCATATAGGAGAATTGTGTATCTTTTACCCAGCCAGGTACAGAGATAAATGTTACACCTGATAATGAAGTGCCTATCATTCCATAAGCTACAATATACCATGGGGATTTTTTGTCACCTAAAAAAAAACTTTGTTTACCAATCTTTTTTGAAGTTATAAAACTAATAATAAAGAGCAATAAGGTGTAAAAGATAAAGCTATACAATACAATATTAATTGACATTTATAAATATACCATATTGTCTAATAATAATCTAAAAAATATTTAATTATTTTTTAATCTATAAATAGTTTGTGTAATATCGCTTCCGGTCATATCTCTTGCACTAACATTAAAAATTGTTCTCAATTTTTAACTCCACGTCCTCAGTCGTTCGGGCATTCCTCTCTCCCTGCGGGGCACGCTCCAGAGAAAGTGACCTAACGCTTAGTTTGATTTGTTATTGCTTTGAATTAGTTTTTATTGTACTATTTAATAGTTAAATAGGAGGAAATTATGTATAAGGAAAAGATAAAACAGGCGGTTGAGATTCTTAATGAATTGGACATTGATATGTGGTTGACCTTTGGTAGAGAATCACATACTATTCATGACCCGGCAGCAGATATGATAATAGGGGCAGGATATACATGGCATTCGGCTTTTATAATTACTAAAGATGGTGACAGTGCGGCAATTATTGGTAATCTGGATGCTGCAAATTTTGAAAAAATGGGTAATTATAAACATGTTATTCCATATCTTAAGTCAATTAAAGATGACCTGATAAAATATATAAAAACTAAACACCCTAAAAACATTGCAATAAATTATTCGGAAGATAATGTAATGGCAGATGGGCTTACACATGGATTATATATAACTTTAAACTCATTATTGGAAGGGACTGATTATAATAATAGATTTATTTCTTCTGAAAATATTCTCTCAGCACTTAGAGGTCGAAAATCTGTAACTGAGATTGCAAAAATTCAGAAAGCAATTATAGAAACTGAAAAATTATATGAACGTATTGGAAAATTTATAAAACCGGGACTTACTGAAAAAGATGTTCATAATAAAATGGTAGAGTGGATGAATGAATTGAATTATGAACCTGCATGGAGCCTTGAATCATGTCCATCAGTATTTACAGGAATGCCTGACTCTGGTGAAGCCCATACAGGCCCAACTGATAAAGTTATTAAAAGGGGCGATGTATTGAATATGGATTTTGGACTGAGAATTGATGGGTATTGCTCAGATTTACAGGAAACATGGTATATACTTAAAGATGGAGAAACAGAGGCACCAGCAAAAGTTGTAAAAGGATTTGAAGCTGTTAGAGATGCAATAATTGAGGCTGCAAAGGCATTGAAACCTGGAGTTGAAGGCAGAGAAATAGATACAATTGCAAGAGAGCTTATAATTAGTCGTGGATTTGATGAATATCCTCATGCATTAGGTCATCAGGTTGGTAGAGCACCTCATGATGGTGGAGGTAATCTATGTCCTGTATGGGAAAGATATGGATTGCAACCATATATGGAAATTGAAGAAAATCAGATATATACAATTGAACCAAGGGTTAGAATTGATGGCTATGGTACAGCAACTGTTGAAGAAATAGTAGTTGTAACAAAGGATGGTGGAAAATTTCTTTCCAAACTTCAGGAAGAAATTTACTTGATTAAATAAATTATTAGGAAGTGGGACTTTAGTCCCGCCAAAAACGTTGTTATTATAAATAATTGGCGAGGCTAAAGCCTCACTTCCAAGTTAATTAATTAGGAAGTGATTCCTAAAACTTTGAAATATGGATTTTCCAGATTTCATCTTCTTCGTCTTCAACCAGAGTATATATGTTTCCCTTATGAATAGAATAAAGTAAAGGATACATAGTAAAATGTTCGTATGTATTGAGTGCAATAAAAGTTTTTCCTTTTTCGTTACCTTTCAGATCCATTTTTATACATTCCCATAAATCACCCTGTCTTTTAAATGTAATAACATAAATATGATCATCGGTTATTTGAAGATCTCTTATAGGTGGAAAGTTCTTTCTAACTGATAGAATTTTTCTGATAAATTCATAAGATCTTTTAAACCGTGGGCTGTTTTTAAAAAAATTCAGTGCATCTTTTTTAAAACTTTTTGGAATTTGTATTTTGGGATATTTTTTTTTTATTGTATATTCTTTGTCCCTATTACTATTATAAACATTTATTATAAAATCATCTGAATTGGCATTGATATAAATTTTGTTCTTATAGACTGGATTATAAGTAAAACTTGTTATTGGCAGGATAAGCTTTTTGGGATTATTAATTTCAACATCACTGACAAAAACTGCTTTTTGACTTGTGAATTTTTTATCATGGATAGTAAATCCTAAAAATTGTTTTTTATCCTTTGGGGGCATTGGTCCAACACCTACAAAACCATATTCAATTGAAAAGAGTATTTTGTCAACCGGAACCTTTTCTTCTTTTATGTAATTACCATCCAAGTCAAAATATGATGATCTATGGTCACTACTCACCATTAAACTATTGTCTGAGAAAGACATTGCCAAAGGTTTGCCATCTGAAGCACTATATTTGAATTCCTCAGGGCCTTCTCCTGCTTTTCCAAACTTTTTAATAAGTTTAAAATCCTTTAGAGAGTAGATATATACACTGGCCTGTTCCAATATATATATTCTGTCATACTTTACCAATAAAATTGAAGGTCTTGATAAGCCTTCAAGCGAAACACTGTCTGCCGGGAATACAAATTTCACAAACAGTAAGATAAGAACAATAAGTACCATTAATAATTTTTTCATTTAAATCTCCTATGTTTAAAATATTTAATACCCTATAACGAACGAAGTTATACAAATGTTTCAAAAAATTATTTTTAACCTAAAATTTTCATCAAAATTGTAGCGAAATGTCCAAGATATCTGTTATAACAAGTAAAGCGATTGAATTGACTTTATATAATTAATGAATTAATATCCCAAATGAGTAAAAATATTGTATCAGGGCAAAAAACTTTTCTAATACTCTTTATTGGTATTTTGGCAATATCTCTTGGCTCAAT
>JAOZTV010000032.1 GCA_029939015.1 Candidatus Aminicenantota bacterium | reverse complement strand
CTAAGTACCTAACTTATTCTTCAATTCTGCGATATAAGTTTTAATTTTAGAAGTTTTTCTTATTATTTCTATTCTTTTTTTTATTTCAATAACTGTTTCTTTAGTTTTTTTTATCATTTTTTTTTTGAATAATTTTGCAAGTGATGATGTGGGGTGTGTAAAATTCTGATATTCCATAATTGTTTTATCTTTATATTGAGAAAAGACAACCCTTCCATAATTGTCTTTTGAGGAATCTGATTTTACAAAATACCATTTTACCTGATAAGAGTTGTTATTCTCCCGACTTAATTTATTCCCTGTTACATATTTACTATTTGAAAGCGGCCAGGGGATATTAAGCTCAAATGATATATGAACATCAGTTTTTGTGATTTCTTTTATGACCTTTGATGTTAAAAGATCTGGAATGAAATCCTTATGTTCATTATATGCGGTAAATATTGAAATAGACTCTAGGGGTGTAGCATTAATAATGGAAAATATTAACACCTTGGGCCATGGAGTATCTGCAATTATTTCTCTTTTCACAATTAACTCTCCTGTTAAAAGAGTTTTGATGTCTGTATTTGAAAGTTTATAGGAATATGCATAAAATATTGAAAATAGAAAAATTAAGATGAATATGTATTTTTTTTTCATTTTTAAATTGTACAATAACTTGTGATTTTGTCAAATTTTTATTAAAGTTGAAAAAAAGTGGTTTTTGTGTTAATTTTACCTTATGTTTAATATGTTTTTATTACAAGTTGGGTCAGCAGTGACAGGGGATGTTTCAGGTGGGGATCATAATTTTATTTCTTTGATCTTGAATTCATCCATTATTATTAAGGTTGTAATGCTTATTTTGTTTATATTTTCAATAGTATCATGGGCTATAATTATTTTTAAGTCTATTGAATATAAGAGAGCGATGACTAATTCAAAGAAGTTTTTAAATTATTTTAGAAAGACAAAAAATTTTTCTGAAATTAATAAATTTGCTTCAATGTTCAAAAACAGTCCGATATCAATGATCTTTAAAGGTGGTTATAAGGAATTATCACATCAATTGGCACCAGAAAAGGCCTCTGAAAAGATTAATGTTGAAAGTATTCACAGGTCACTTTTAAGGTCTTCTAATGCAGAAATAAACAGGTTAGAACAAATGAATAGTTTTCTTGCAACGACTGCCGCCGTTACTCCTTTTATAGGCTTATTTGGGACAGTTTGGGGGATAATGAACTCTTTTATTGGATTATCGAGTATTGCAAGTATTTCAGATGGAACAAATCTTACTTTAACTGCGGTTGCTCCCGGTATTGCAGAGGCATTAATTGCAACGGCTTTAGGATTATTTGCAGCTATTCCTGCCGTTATTTTTTATAATCATCTTTTAACAAAATTAAAGATATTGGTTAATAAGATGGAAGATTTTATTTATGAATTTTTAAATGTAAGTGAAAAAATTAAATAAAACCTAAATTGAGGTAAAAGATGAAAATTAATAATTCACATCAGGGATTATCGACAAATCTTTCTGAGATTAACGTTACACCTATGGTTGACGTAATGCTTGTTTTATTGATAATTTTTATGGTAACTGCTCCTATGATGGCACCAAACCCATCAAAGATAAAGGTTGATTTACCATCAGCTCATTCAAATGATAAAATAGGAAAGGAAAATCTGGTTATTGCGATAGATGTTGAAAATAGAATAAAAATGGAATACTATGTCAGGATAGGAAAAAAAGACCAGTATATTCTTAAGGATACTGATGAGTATAATCTTGAAAGAGACCTGAATACGTTTTTTGAGGAAAGAAGTATTAAAAAAAAAATTGTCTTTCTAAAAGGTGATAAATCAATAAAATATGGTTATCTGATTAGCATTATGGATTTACTTAAAAAAGCAGGTGTGGAGACTATTGGTATGGTTGTAAAGAAGGAGAAAAAAAAGGGGGAAAGATGAAGGTTAAGGATGCTGTAGGTGTATCCATAATTCTGCATGGTCTTCTAATTCTTTCTGTAATTTTTTCATTAAATTTTTCATCAAGTCAAGTGGAGCTTAAGGCTGCCGGTGGTGATTCTTATTATGTTGATTATATTACAATTTCTGGTGGCAGTACAAAGTCAACATCTACCAAGAATAATGATGTAAAAGGAAGTTTGAAAACATTGACTACACCTAATAATAAGAGTTCTCTTGCAAAATTAAAATATTTTGACAAATCAAAAAAAAAGAAGAAACGAAATACAGCTATAGGCAATCAAGCAAAAAAAAAAAAAATTGATAAAATTGCATCATTCGAACGTAAAACTATTAATAATACAAGTTCAGAAAATTCTCAAAATCAGGGTGTAAGGATGGGCTTATCCTCTTCTGGAGAAGGAGCAGGGCTTGGTGGAACGGGAACAGCTGACCCCATATTTTCAGGATACTTTATCAGGTTTAAAAACAAAATTTCAAGATATTGGCATAAAATACCAAACCCCAATAAGCAGGACAAAAAATTAACAATAATTAAATTTAAAATTTTCAGAAATGGAAGTATAGATGATATACAGGTAGAAAAATCGAGTGGTAATGCCTTTAATGACAGAGCAGCTTTAAGAGCGATAAAGGGAGCTTCTCCTTTTGAAAGACTGCCTTATCAATATAATCTTAATTATCTATTAATTCATTTTGAATTTATATGGGAGTAATTATGAAAAAAATTTATTTTAGTATGATTGTATTAATTATATTTATGCTTATTTCAACTAATTTGTTTTCTCAGAAAGAAGTTGTTATAAAATTAAAGGATGGAGTATCACATATACCTATTGCCATTCCAGTATTTACCTTAAAGAATAATTCTGAAAAGAACAGTAAATACAGAGATATAATACATAAAACTGTCTGGGATGATCTTAGGTATTCAAGGGTCTTTCAGCTCATTCCACAGGAACATTATTCATATATTCAAAAATTTGATCAAAATAATATTAATTTTAAAGACTGGAGTTCGATAAAGGCAAATATTTTAATTACCGGTAATGTTGAAATCTCTGAAGGTGACAGGATAGTTTTCTCTATTAAAGTATATGACTGTAATAGCGAAAAATTTATATTTGGTAGAAATTTTGGTGGTAAACCAGAATTTATCAGGTTGATATCACATCGTGCATCAGATGTTATTCTTGAATATTTTGGTGAAAAATCTTATTTTACAACAAAAATTGTTTTTGTTTCAAAAAGAGATGGAAATAAAGAAGTTTATATTATGGATTATGATGGAAAAAGACAAAGAAGAATCACATATAATGATTATATAGAATTACTTCCAAGTTGGAGCAGGGATAATGAGAAGATACTTTATACTTCTTATAGAAAAAATAATCCGGATCTTTATATGTTTCATTTATATACTGGAAGAACTGAACTTTTAGCCTCGAGAGGAGCTAATATTTCAGCCGATTGGCATCCTGAAGAAAATAAAATTGTTTTTTCATCAACAAAGGACGGCAATGCAGAAATTTATTTGCGTGACATGGGAACTGGTAAATTAAAAAGATTAACTTTTAATAGAACTATTGATACAGCTCCTGCATGGAGCCCAAGTGGTAGGGAAATTTCATTTACTTCAGAGAGAGGTGGAAGTCCTCAGATTTATATTATGGATGCTGAAGGTACAAATATTAGAAGAATTACAAGAGAAGGTTCATATCATGACTCGTCTGCCTGGTCACCTGATGGGACAAGACTTGTATATGTATCAAGGATAGAATACAGATTTGATCTCTATGTATATAATTTTAAAACGGATACTACAATAAAATTAACTGAAGATTCTGGAAGGAATGAAAATCCATCCTGGTCTCCTGATGGCAGACATCTTATTTTTGCTTCAAATAGAAATGGCAGATATCAGCTGTATTCAATTGATTATGATGGAAGAAATTTAATCAAATTAACATCAAGAGGGGAAAATGAAACACCTGATTGGCAAAAAAAATAATTTGACAAATTTTCTTTTGTATATTATAAATATAACTTAAACATTACATAATGGAGGAATTATGAAAAAATTAATTATTATTGGTATTTTAACTTTGAGTTTATTGGTGTTTTTCACAGCATGTGGTAAGAAAGTAAAAACTGAACCGGTTGAAAAACCAGTTGTTAAAGAAGTAGTTGAAAAAGTAGTTAAGGCAGAAAAACCTGAACTTACTGAAGAAGAAATCTTTGCAAAGAAAAGTCTTGATGAAATTAATAGCGAAGGTCATTTAAAAGAAGTTTATTTTGACTTTGATAAATATGTTGTAAGAGAAGATGCTAAGTCTGTTTTACAAGCTAACTCTGAATGGTTAATATCACACTCAAGTATTGGATTTGTTGTTGAAGGTAATTGTGATGAAAGAGGAACAATTGAATATAATATTGCTCTTGGTGAAAAAAGAGCCTCTAATGTAAAAAAATATCTTGTATCTCTTGGTGTTCCTGCAAATAGAGTAAAAATTACATCTTATGGGAAAAGTAAACCTGTTGTTAAAGGTGTTGATGAAGCAAGTCACCAGAAAAACAGAAGAGCAGACTTTAGGATAGTAAAGAAGTAAAAATAAATTTATTTAATAAGGAAGTATTATGAAAAAAGCTTTTATTGGTTTGTTTGTTTTAGTTTATTTATTTTCATCCTTTTCTTTTTCTATTAGAAAAGGTGAAAAATTAATACTTGAAGAATTATTTAAGATTCAGGAAGTGTTAAAGAGTCTTGATACAAAAATTACTCTGGTTGAAACTGATTTTTCTGCAATTGTTAAGAAAATTGATAAACTTGAACTAAAGGTGAGTGTTATAACTAAAAGTCAGGCTGATGAAGGTCAAACAAAAGAGAATATTGTAAATAATCTTGTTTTTTTAAAAGAAGAATTAAATGAATTAAAAAATAAGATAAATGGTATTAGTGACAGGTTGTTTACACTTCCACAAAATGGAGGTGTAAATACTAATAGTGGTAATAATACAGATATTAGTGTATCTGCACCAATTGTAAAAAAACCTCAAAACACATATTATTTAGCTTATTCAGATTATCTCAAAAAAAACTATGATCTTGCAATTGAAGGGTTTTATCAGTTTCTAAAGCAATTTCCTGATAATAATCTTGCTGATAATTCTCTTTATTGGATTGGTGAATGTTACTATTCGCAAAAAAAATATTCAGATGCTGTGAGGGTTTTTTCTAAACTGATTAATGAATATGCGGATGGAGATAAAATTCCTGCATCAATATTAAAAAAAGGTTATTCTTTGATTGAAATGGGCAAGCAGGAAGAAGGTGTTATGGCCTTAAAAGAATTAAATTCAAAATTTCCATTATCTGAAGAAGCAGCTTTGGCACAACAGAAGATAAAGGATATACAGGGGTAAATAATGAGTTTGAGAAGTATTAATAGAGTTTTTTTATTGGGAAGAGTTGGCAAGGATCCTGAAATAACACATATCCCTAATCTTGGAAAAGATGTTGCTAAATTCAGTCTTGCAACTGATGAAGGTTTTATGGACAGAAATAATCAGTGGCAGGATAGAACAGAGTGGCATAATATTGTAGCCTGGGGTGGGGTCGTAAAAATTATCGATAAGAGTGTGAAGAAGGGTGATCTCCTCGCTATTGAAGGTAAGATAAAAACAAATAAATGGCAGGATAGAGAAGGAAATAATAGATATACAACTGAAATTTCTTTAGATAATATTACACTGATTGAAAAAACTGGAGGAGGTGGCGGTTCTTACACATCTAATTCCAATCAACAGACAAATAATTATGGTCAGTCAAATAATAATTCTAATACTAATGATCAAAATAACCAAAACAATTATCAGACACAGGCACCACCATCAGTTGATATAAATAGCGACATTGATTATTCGCCCGAAAATAGTGGTGGCGGAGATCCTTTCTAAATAAAATGGCATTTGTAAATTATAATAACAAAGAAATTACTGTAAAAATTGTTTATTATGGTCCAGCTTTAAGTGGTAAAACATCGTGTTTAAGATATATTTATTCTAGCAAATCTCTTGAAAAAAAAGGAAAGCTAATCACTCTTGATACTGATGGGGATAGAACACTTTTTTTTGATTTTTTACCTATTGAATTAGGCAAAATTGGAGACTATACTGTAAAGACTCAACTTTATACAGTACCTGGTCAGGTTGCTTATGATACGACAAGAAAGTTGGTTCTTCAGGGTGCAGACGGCATTGTATATGTGGCAGATTCACAGAAGATTATGAGAGAACAGAATATTGAAAGTTATAATAATCTTATAAAAAACATGAAACTTAATAATCTGGCAGAAAAAAATATACCTATTATTCTTCATTATAATAAAAGAGATCTAAGTGAGCTTATAAGTATTGACGATTTAAATAATACCCTTAATAAAGACCAGAAACCTTTTTTTTCTACTATTGCAACAAGTGGTGAAAATGTTATTGAAGGTCTTCAGACAATTATGAAAATGGTTATTATTAATTTGAAGAATAAATTGACAGTTTTTCAAAAGGACAAAACTGTTATGTTTTCAAAAGATGAAGTCACTACTGCAACAGGTTCAGATAAAAGAGATAATGATATTGTTTTTGATGAACATATTAAAGATAATTCAGATGATATTTTTGAACTTGAAAGTCCAGTTGAACAAATAGAGAATATTGAACAAAAAGATGAAATATTCAGTCTTGATGATGTTAATATCATTTCAGATGTAAATGAAAACAGTAATGACTTTAATGTTCCAGAACAAGTAATGTTAACAGATGAAATTATTGAAGAAGAACCTGCGAAAATCGATGTTTTTAAAGATGATAATAGTAATAAAACAATTAATTTAAAGGAAAACATCAATACTGAATTCGATAGTGAAGAGATCTCTTTACCAATTAATATTACTATACCTGATAATAAAGATCAGATTAAGATTAATTTGAATTTAAGTATAATATTAAAAAGAAAAAGTTAAATGATAAAAAAGTGGGTGGTTTTTATTCTCATTTTTTATTTTAGTATCAATGTCTATTCACAAAAGAAAGATTTAAATTTTATAATTGAAAAATTAAGTAATAATGTAATTACTTTTCTTAAAGATAATAGGCAACCATCATTATCAATTATAAGTCTAAAAAACTCTACTCAATTAACAGATGATGCAATTCAAAAACTGTACCAGTTTATTGTCTATAGGCTTGAATTAAATCAAAACATCAAATTTAAAGACTCTATGCTTAGTTTTGTAAATGGTAGGGGGAAGTTTAATCTTAAAAGAACTCGAGGAATCAGGTTTTTAATGACACTGGCTTTTATTAGAAATAAAAGTAAAATTGGGATAGGTATTACCTTATATTCGGTTAATCTTGATAAATTAGTTTTTTCAAAATACCTTGAATGGTCTCCACTTTCTGGTGAAATTGATTTTTTGAATATTGAAGAAAAAATTTTTGCAGATTTTGGATTTGATAGAATAATTAAAATTGATGCTAAAAAAAATCTTTTAGATTTGAAAACAATAACTAAAAATGGTGAAATTTTATATTATTTTTATTATTTTGATCATATTGATATATTTAAAAAAAACAATAGTGTTTTAACTAAGAAAAGTGTTATAAGATTGAATTTGGATAAAAATTCGTTACCTGTTATTAGTAAAGAGGGACAATTATTTTTCTTTAATCATCACGAAAAAGATTATATGGTAGTTGGCAATAATACATCTGAAAATTCACAGATTTATGTTTATACTGATAATAAATGGAAATATTTTATGCATATTGATTTTTTACCATTTGAGACGTTCTTAAGTAATAATGAAATGTATTTTATAGGTGGCAGGTACGATTTAGGGAAAAATTATTTTAAAAACAAACTTATCATGAAAAGTATTAAGGGAACATTAAATAATTCAGAACAAGGCTATTATAAAACTATTAATAAATATTATTCTATCTCATTTCTAAAAGAAGGAGATAAAATAAATTCAATGTACACAATTGACTTAAATTATAATTTCACTAATTATGGTGCAAATTTTGAAATTAAAAGCAAGGATACTTATAAATCCGGTTATGCATTCACATTAAGTGACAATATCTGGATAATTAAAACGGCTTTCTCATCAGAAAAGGATAGTCTATCTTTTTATAAGATAAATGAAATTGAAAAAAAACCAAAATACATAAAACATATAAAAGGAGAAATTCTTTTAATTAGTAATGGTGGCTGGAATAATAAAAAAGGTATATGGATATATTTAAAAAAAAAAATGAACAATTACTTTGTATATAAACTTCAGTTTTGGAGTAAAAATGAATAATAGAATAAAACTTTATATTATCATTATATCTTTTTTTTTTATTAGTGCAATAAAACCTTATTATGGTGGAATAATTAAGATAAGGCTTAATGAACCAAATGATTTTTTAGTATCTACAAGTAGTTATTCGGATATGGTTTTTTATTCTTTGATTTATGAGAATTTTTTTTATTTATTACAAAATGGAGAAAAATATTCAAATATTTTCACAAAGTACCAATATGTTAATACGGGATATAAATTGTCATTAGAATTAAAACCAAATCTAAAGTTTTCAAATGGCAAAAATATCAGGATTGATGATGTAATAAATTCTTTAAATAGTTTTATAGAAACGAAATCTGCTGAAGCAAAGAGACTTGGAAAAGTTGTAAAAAGTATTTATAAAAAAAATAAAAAAATAATAATAGCTCTTAATTTCAATTATCCTGAAATTATTGATTTACTCTCTGTACCGCAATTAGTACTTATATCGCAAACTCAAGGTGTTTTTTCAGGTCCGTTTCATCCTGTAAAATGGGTAAAGAATGAAAATATGCAGTTGAAAGCTAATAAATATTATGCTGGAGGATTGCCTTATCTTAATGCTATAAAAGTAGAATTTGAAAATTATTTTTATCCCGATGTATTTTTGTCAAAACCAGATGTAGATACAAAAGGAACCCATAAGGAGTATAATTCCGGTGTTTATCAAAATTATTATATCAGTTTTCCAAAAGGCAAAATTGGTAAAAACACCCGTATCGCTTTTTATTCAATATTAAAAGATTTTTTTATTAGTTTAGGCTATGATGAATTAAATGTTTTAACCTCAGACAGAGAATCGCCTCTAAATGTTAAAATTAAAAGATTTTCCACAAGGAAAATTAGAACAATTTTAAGATATTCTAATATTAAATTATATGCAATTTCAACTTTGAAAAATTTAGATTCTAAAATTTCTGTTTTTTTTAAAAAGTACAAAATTAATAGTGATAATATTTTTATTAAATATAATAATGTTTCTACATTAATTGAAGACACTGATGTCAAATATTTGATTACTGAAAAAGTATTTCATAAGGGGACATCTCTAAGTAATAAGATTAGTAGTATTGTCAAAGAAATGAGCTTTACAAGGTTTAATGAAAGTTATTTTGGTCTAATGGAGCAATTAGATGAAATTGTTAATCTAAAAGACAACGAACTCCTTATGGATCATTTGGCTGGTATAATTCAAAAAATTATTACCGATGGATATTTACTACCAATTTCTCAAAAAAAATATTCTTTATACTTGAAAAAAAATTTAAAAAACATTACTATTGATTATTATGGAAGGCCATTGATTCATAAATGGCGATATGAATTTTCCTTAAATGGTGAAAAGGAGGCAAATAATGGCACTTAAAAAATTTATTGTATTTATATTTATAATATTATTTATATCCTCTTTAGTGTTTTCAATTGAGTTTGGTTTTTTAGCTGGTAAAAATACTAAACCTTCAAATACTGCGCTTGGACTTTCTGCAGGGATGGGGCTTCTTATACCTATGGTTAAATTTGAGTTTGAATTAATGAATCAGAATAGTACAGACCTTAAAACTATTGCTGTTGGAATTAAAATTAGAAAAAAAATAGGAAGCTTAGCTCCTTATGTTGTTATAGGAGCAGGTACAAGATTTGAAAAATTTTCTATTACTTTCTCAAATTATGATTATTTTACTTATATTGGTGGCGGTACTCATTTCTATGTTCTGCCTCTTTTGTCACTGAGATTTGATGTAAGATATCAGAGTTATAGTGATATTAATAATGTCAGGCTTTCTATTGGTGCGTTTGCACATCTTTAGTTTTTAGGCATAAAATGAAAAACTTATTGTTAATTGATGATGAAATTAATCTATTGGAGAGCCTAAAAGAAGGTTTATCTTCAGAATCGGATATTTTTAATACTGAAATTGCATTTTCAGTTGACGAAGCTGTAAAATTAATAAAAACAAAACCTTTTGATTTAATAATTACAGACCTTCGAATGCCTGAAAAAAGTGGACTAGAATTGTTGATTTTTTTAAAAGAGAATAAATATTCTGGAGAAGTAATGGTTATGACTGCTTATGGAGATTCTGAGACTTCTTCATATATAAAAGTACTTGGCGGTGCAAGGGTTATTGCAAAGCCATTTGATTTTGAATGGTTTAAAAGTATTCTTATAGAAAATTTTACTAAAGAGGGGTTTTCTGGAACAATTGATTCAATTGATCTGACGACATTATTGCAGGTAATTCATCTTGAGAAAAAAACGACAGGTATTGAAATAATGATTAATGATGATACAGGGTATCTTTATTTTAATGATGGAGAATTAGTTAATGCAGAGTTTTTGAAATTTAAAGGTGAGGAGGCTGCATATAAACTAATTGGATTAAACAAAGGTCATTTTAATGTAATAAAAAATAAAAAATCGGTTGAAAAGTTGATTAAAATCCCATTTATGAATTTTTTGATGGGAGTTATGAAAGATGTAGATGAAATTGTAGAGAAAAGGGAAGAACATCAAAAAGACGGGAAATTACTTATATTGAATGAAAAAGTTTTAATTAATATCAAAGAGATCTCTGGATACAAATGGATATTATTCTTTGATGAAAGAGAAAATATCATCTTAAAGGATTTTAAAGATAGTATTGAAGTGGACAAATATATTTCTTTATTTAGTAATATAATTGACAGTGCAGGGTTTGTATTACAAAAAAGAGACCATGGAGATATTGAATTATTTACAGTTCAAACATCTAAAGAGATATATGTTTTTTCTGAATTAATAATTAATAAATTAAGAATAATTATTAATCTTGATATAAATGGGGATTTTGTTAAAACTAAACAGGTCATTAAAAAAATAACTAAAACAATATCAGATTATATATCCTGATTGTATTATGACTGAGATAAATGAACTTTTAAGTATGGACGAAAATATAATTGAGATATATAAAAATATTTTTGATAAAATTGATTTTGCCGTATTAATAATTAATTTAAAAAACCAGGAAATATTATTTGAAAACAGCAGTTTTTTAAGTATTGATAAGAATCGAATTAAAGATATTCTTGAGTTTGCTTTTAAGTCTCATAGTGAAAATAATGGAGAAAGATTAGGTCAATGTACTTTCGATATAATTTCAGAACAAATGGTTTTTACAATAGGTATTACAAGTTTCAAATTAAAAAAAGATGTTTTTTTAGTATTTGTAAAGGATATATCATCAAAAATGATATCTCAATCTAAAAACACAATAAGTCAATTCCATAATGAGTTGTCAAAAGTAATTGCAGAAATAGCACATGAAGTAGGAAACCCAATATCAGCAATAAAAACCACTCTTCAAGTTCTTTATTCAAATATAGATAATTGGGATATTGAAAAGATTAAACATTTTGTGACAATTACTATAAATGAAATTGAAAGAATATCTGAGTTTTTGAAATATATAAAAAGTTTTAGCCTTGATAATAAATTAAATATTGAAAAGCATAATTTATTAGAAATAATCAATTGGATAATTGCTCATAATGAGTTATATTTGTATTCAAATAAGATAGATATTACAATTTCTATTAAGAAAGAGATGTTTGTTTATATTGATAAAAATGCGTTTTATCAAGTGATTTTTAATTTAATTAAGAACTCTGTTGATGCTCTTGATGGAATTAATGAAAAAAAAATCACTATTTTGGCTGAATTATATAATAAACAATTTATTAAGATGCTTTTTAAAAATAATGGTAAAGCTATAGATGTTGATGTAATAAAAAAAATATTTACCCCACTTTTTACAACAAATGGTAAAAATAGAGGTCTTGGGCTTCCGATATCATTGAAATTTATGACATTGATGGATGGTATGATAGAAGCCGCAGTTCCAAAAGACATTGGTGCAGAATTTATTCTATATATACCTATTACAGACATAAAAAATCCGGTATAAGTCTTATGATATCAGAAAAAATTGCAGATAATATTTTTGAAAAGGTAAGAGAAATTAGACAATATATGATTCTTTTAACCGATGAAATATTTTACCTCTTTCAATATATATTTAATAGGAAAGGGATTTATCCGGGTGAGATAGTAAAACAGTTTTTTTTTATGGCTTACGGTTCTTTTCCAATAGTAACTCTTATCTCATTTCTTGTTGGTATTACTATCTCTATCACAACTATTCAGCAATTGCAATTATTTGGTGCTGACATTTATCTGGCTGATATAGTTGGATATGGACTTATTAGAGAGCTTGTACCTCTAATGACAGGTATAATACTTGCCGGGAAAATTGGTGCCTCTGTTACCGCTGAAATTGCATCAATGAAGGTGCTTGAAGAAGTTGATGCTTTAAAAGTTATGGGCGTTATTCCTGAAAAATATTTGATGGTTCCCAGAATTATTGGAATAATTTTTGCAATACCTTTTTTAGTTGCAATTGCAGATTTTATTGGTATATTGGGAGGCATAATTGTTGGTAAGATTATTGCTGGAATTCCAGTCATAGTTTTTTATAATGAGATGCTGACTGTAGTAGGAATTGAGGATTTTCTAATAGGTATGTTAAAGACACTTGTTTTTGGATTAATAATAGTAATCAGTAGTGGATATAAAGGGTTTACGGTTTCAATGGGTGCTCAGGGTGTAGGAAAGGCAACAACAGAATCAGTAGTATTATCAATATCGTTGATTATAATAATTGACTGTATATTTGCCTTATTATTATATTAGAATGAATAAATTATTAAAATTAAAAAATTTATCAGTAGGATATAATAGGGAAATTGTTTTAAAAAATCTTAATTTTTTTATTGAGAAGAAAAAAATCACAGTAATACTAGGTAAGAGTGGCTCAGGCAAATCAACAATTTTAAAAACTATTATTGGCTTGATACCTTCTATTACAGGTGAAATTGTTTTTTTTGATAAAATAATAGATTATTACTCTGAAAAAGAATTAAGTAAATTCTATAATAAGATTGGTGTACTTTTTCAAAATGGAGCCTTATTGAATTCTATGAATTTATTTGATAATATAGCCCTACCAATGCGGATGAGATTTGAGTATGAAGAACAGGAAATTAAAGAAAGAGTGTCAACTAAACTGGATCAGGTTGGACTTTTAAAGTTTGCTGAAAAATATCCTGCAGAATTGTCAGGAGGAATGAAGAAAAGAGGAGCTCTTGCAAGGGCAATGATCCTTGAACCTGAATTAATTCTCTGTGATGAACCCTCAGCTGGACTTGATCCTGTCACTGCTTCTGAATTAGATGACTTAATGAAAAAAATGAGAGATGAGTTAGGGGCAACATTGATAGTTGTTACACATGAACTTAGATCTATAAATACAATTGCTGACAATGCACTGGTATTAAATGAGGGGAAGGCAGAGTTTTTTGGAAAATATGATGATATGAAGAATTCTAATAATGAGTTTATTAATAAATTTTTAAGGAGTTAATTATTATGGTAACAAAAGAACAAAAAAGAAGACTAGGTATATTTGTTATATTATCTTCAATGATTTTAGTTTTTATTTTGTTTTTATTAATCTACCCTAAACTAAAAGGAAAAGGCGAAATATATATTATAGATTATAAGAATAAATCGGTTAATGGTTTGAATAAGGGATCAGAAGTTAAATATCAGGGCGTAAAGGTTGGTAAAGTTGATAGTATAGAAGTAAATAAGGCTGACCTAAGCTCAATATTAGTATTTATTGAATTAAAAAATGGTTTTCCTGTTAAAAAGGATATGACCGCAACTTTGCAATATGCTGGTATTACAGGTTTAAAATATATTGAAATTGAGGGTGGCAAAACTGAATCTATTGGTTTACCTCCCGGCTCAAAAATAAATGTAGGTAGTGGCTTTGGTGAAAAAGCAGAAAATATTGTAAAAAATATTGATATGGCAGTCAAGAATATTAATAAGTTGATTGGTGAAAAAAATGAAAAAAAAGTTGAATTATTGCTTGAAAATCTGAAAAAAAGTTCAGGTATTGTTAAGTCAGTTCTTGGAGACAAAAAGGATACTGTTTCAAGTGCAATAGATAATATTGAAAAAGCATCTGATAAAATAACAAAAATTGTAAACGACCTTAATGTTTTTACTACAAAATTAAATAAATTAACCGAAGACCTTGATATGAAAAAAACATCAGAAAATTTCAATAGAATGGTTGTAAATATATCCGAAAGATTTTCTGAAAATGAATTGGGCAGGGTTTTAAAATCTATTGACGAAATGGTGCAAACGTCAAATACAGGAATAAAAAAGCTTGATATGAGTATTCAGAAAATTCAGAGTGATTTTAGCAGGGCAATGGATAATTTAAAAGAGTCCTTAGATAATATCACAAAGTTTACACGAGATCTGGCTGAAGACCCTACAAGTTTATTGATTAAAAAAAATAGAAAAAGGGGAAAGAAATGAAAACTAAAATTTCAATAATATTAATTGTTTTTATATTATCACTATTTATGTCTGGATGTTTTTCCTCTCCATCAAAGCGGTATTTTCAAATAAATATTGATAATACAAGTATTAAAAATTCTAATTTAAGAAAAATTGTTTTTTTGAAAAATATAGATGTTAACGAGTTTTATGATGATTATAGACTCGTTTATAGAAAATCTACTCATGAATTAAATTATTATGCCTATGAATTCTGGACAATTAAACCGGGTAAACTAATTAAAAATGCAGTAATTAATTATCTAAAAAATGGTGAAAGCTATAATTTTATCGGGAAGTTAGCAGATTATAATCCAGATTATTATATTGAATCAATAATTAACGTACTTGAAGAGGTTGAAAAAAACAATATACGCTATGGAAGATTATCAATGGAGTTTAAATTATATAATTTTAAATCAGGAAAAAAACTTTTGACTTTTAATTTCGATAAAAAAGAAAAATTTCAAGAAAAGAAAGTTGATTATTTGCCCGAAGTAATTTCAAATATTTTGCAGAAAAATATAGATAAATTAATAAATAAAATAAAAAAAATGGAGAAAAAAAATGATAAAAAAAGTTGACCATATAGCTATTGCAGTTAAAGATATTGATGAAGAAATAAAAAGATACAGAGATGTAATGGGATTAAAGTTTCTTGGAACAGAGGTTGTTGAGGAACAAAAAGTCAAGGTAGCTTTTTTTGAAATAGGGGATATAATGATTGAATTGACCTGTCCAACGTCTGATGACTCTCCAATATCAAAGTTTATCGAAAAAAAAGGTGGAGGTATTCATCATATTGCATACGAGACAGATAATGTTATTGAACAAATTGCAGATTTTGAAAAAAAGGGTGTTATTATGTTAAACAAAGAACCAAAAAAAGGAGCTCATAATGCAAAAATAGCCTTTGCACATCCTAAAAGTTTTGCAGGTGTCTTAGTTGAATTAAAGGAAAAAGCTTAAGTAAATAATAACCACGAAAAGCACGAAAGACACGAAATGTAGGGTAAATGGTGAGTATAAAATAATTAGGTAAAACTCTTTTTAATAACTTCATCCCAGTTTAATAAGA
>JAOZTV010000257.1 GCA_029939015.1 Candidatus Aminicenantota bacterium | reverse complement strand
TTTCCCACATTAAGTACATATATTTTAATAATTGAAATAATACTTTCTTATCTTTATATGATTTATGCTCAAAAAGTATGTAAATATCCGAGTCAATGCTTGTTTTGTTATCTTTTGAGTTTAATTTTGTTTTAATCACAATATCAGATAGATGCTCTTTTAAACTGTCATCAATATAGTTAGATGAATCAATATCAATAATGTTAAGATTAAGTTCTTTATATAAGTCCGTATTTAATGATATTTTAAGAAAGTCTCTAATATTATCTTTATTGCTAAAAGTTTTCTTAAAGAAACTATCGTGTATCCTGCTTAACCTTCCCATATCTAAATAATAGAGTTATTTTACAAATTTGTCAACTTCAACATTCGAAAAATACAATGTTTAAAAAAAACCTTGAATGTTGTCTCTCTTATAAAATCCCTTTTTCTAATTTTGAACTACCTTCAACTGTAATTTCGTTATTATATTCACCAGAAACAGTAGGATTATTATTTACGGGTTAAGGTTCAATAGTATCATCTTTTTTACAATAGTTTATATTAATAGTAAAAGCGAATAAAATAGTGGTAAAGCCAATATTTGGGTAATTTCAATGCATATATCTGTAAATATATTTAGACTTTTGCTTTCGAAGAGAAAAAGAAGTTGAATTATTTTAAAATATGATATATTATATTTATGTGAGTAAAAAAGTGAAAAAGCGAATTGACAATATTATAATGGATACAGATCCAAAGATCAGAAAAATAATTATAGATGGCTATAGAAAGATGACACCTCAGCAAAAATTACAGAGAGTTAATGAATTAAATAAATCAATTCAGCAAATTGCATTGGCTCGGATATTAAAACAATATGGAAATATAAGTGAAAAAGAGCAAACCTTACGATTAGCGTCTTTATGGATAGATCAGGATATTATGGTTAATGTGTTTAATTGGGATCCGAAAATTAAAGGGTATTAATATGATTCTGGGTGAACCTTTATTAATTACAAAACAAGTTGTTAATGTCTTTTCAGGTCTTGATATTAAATATATGGTAGGAGGTTCTCTTGCCAGCTCTCTTCATGGAATTCCAAGGGCAACTCAGGATATTGATATAGTTGTAGATATAAAACCAGAAAATATTAAAGATTTGGTAAATATTCTAAAAAACGATTTTTATATTGATGAAGATATGATCAGAACAGCTATTTTCAAGCAAACGTCTTTTAACATCATTCATCTTAAAACGATGTTTAAGGTAGATATCTTTATATTTAAACATGATGAAGCGTCTAAAGAAGAAATGGCAAGAAGGAAAAGTTATAAAATTTCTGATAATTATTATTTATTTGTTTCAAGTGCAGAGGATATAATTCTACATAAATTATTCTGGTATGAATTAGGTAGTAGAATATCAGATAGACAATGGACAGATGTTATTGGTGTTCTTCAAGTTCAAGGTAATCAATTAGATTATAAATATTTAAAAAAATGTGCGATTCGTATGAATATAAATGAACTGCTTACAAAAGCAATTGAGGAAACAGAAAAGTAATATAGTATTTGTTTACCTCTAATAAATAATATTTTGCAATGTTTTTTATTGTTTTTATTATTAAATAAGTTGAATATGTATATAATTTTATCAGATATCATTCTTAGTTTTGGGAGGTACAGAGTCTAATATGTTTCTAAATTCCAATATAACATTATAGTGAATGTCGTAATAGCATTGACTTTTTGGGCTTGATATATTAAAATTTTTGTATGTGGTTAAGTAAGCGTAACTCTCTTATTTTAGATTGCCTTGTTGAATTGTATATTTCTACAAAAAAACCAGTAAGTTCTTTACAATTATCTAAAAAATTATCAATTTCAAGTTCAAGTTTAAGAAAAGATCTTCAGTCACTTGAGTTTTACAAATTTCTATATAAACCCTTTTCTTCTTCTGGAAGAATACCTACTAATAAAGGTATTAAAGCATATCTTAAATGTATAAAGACCAGAGATATAAATAATACCTATATAAATGAGCTTTTAACAAATATTGATTTGCTTGAGAATGATGATTTTTCTGCTACATCGGGTACTCTATTGTCTTATTTATCAGAAAATACTCAAAATATTGGTTTTGTTTTTTTAAATTCAATTTTTGACCTTAGTTTTAAAAGAATTAAATTAATCAAGGTTGGTCACCATAAGGTTATGGTTGTTATAATGTCACCTAATAATTGGAGTTTTCCAAGAGTGTTTGAAACTATAAAGAATTATTCCGATAATGAGTTAAAAAACTGGCAGCAAATTTTAAACACTGAATATAGAGGAAATAACCTTAATACAACTTTTAAAAAAATAAGAAACAGGCAATCTAAAAATAAAGAAAAATATAGAAATATCTATAAAGAATTAAGTTTTTTGTTTAATAAGAATGACATGAACAAATCAGAATTATTATTTAAAGGTGAATTAAATATGTTTGATTCTGATTTTTTTGACAATAGTAAAATAAAAGGGATTTTAGAATTATTAAAAGATAAAGAAAAATTATCGGCTTTCTTAAGTGATATATTATTAAATGAAAAAGGTGTTAGTTCTGTTTTATTTGGTAAAGATACTGGAATGACTGAATTTGAGGATTTAATATTGATAAGTTCAAATTTCTATCATTCCGATAATCCAATTGGAAATATTGGTGTTATTGGTCCAAGATATATTCACTATAAAGAAACAATAAATAAGGTGGAGGATTACTCTGCTTATTTTTCAAAAATACTTTCAAGAGAAGTTATGGAGGCTTAGAAATGTCTGAAAATGAAGATATAGTTGATATCAGTTTTGAAGCAGTAGGTGATAGTATAAATGATGAGGAAGAACATGAAATAAAAGAGCCTAAAAAAAAATCAAAAAAAAAACATTCTGAAAAAAAATTATTAGTAAAATTAAAAGAACAGAAAAAGATACTGGAAACAATAATTGCTGAAAGAAATGATTATAAAGATAAGTATTTAAGAAATCTTGCAGAGGTTGATAATTTCAGAAAAAGAATGAAGAAGGAAAAAGATGATTTTAAGAGATATATTCTTGGTGATTTTCTTACAAGTCTTCTTGAGGTTGTTGACAATATTGAAAGAGCTTTGAAAGTAAAATCAGAAACTTCTGATGAAAATTCAATAATTACCGGTGTTGAAATGATTTATAAACAGGTTATAGATTTATTAAAAAAGAATAATGTTGTTGAAATTGATGCTATGGGTAAGCATTTTGATCCGAATTTACATCAGGCTTTATCTAAAGATGAATCGCCTGATGTAGACGAACCTGTTATTATTGAAATTTATCAAAGAGGTTTTATGTATAATGATAAATTATTACGGCCTGTATTGGCAAAAGTAGCTGTACCACTTGAAGTTGAAGATACAGTAATCGAGAGAGGATAAAATGGCAATTAATATTGGGATAGATCTTGGAACAACAAATTCGTGTATATCTTATTTAGAGGGTAAGGAGATGATGGTTATTCCTAACCCTGAAGGTTCAAGGGTTATACCATCCATTATTGCCCTTGATAAAACTAAAAAGAGGATATTTGGTAATATTGCAAAGAGGCAGTTTATTACAAATAATGAAAACACTATCTGGGGTGTCAAACGATTAATGGGTGCTAAATTTGGTAGTAATGAAGCTGATAAAATGAGTCAGAGAGTGACCTATAAAATTGTTAAATCAAAAAATGATGATGCTCATATTATGTTTGGTGACAAAATGTCTTCACCGCAGGAACTTTCAGGTATGTTTTTAAAATATCTTAAAGATTTAGCCGAAGATTATCTTGGTGAAGATTGTGGTAGTGCCGTAATTACAGTACCGGCTTTTTTTAATGATTCACAGAGACAGGCAACAAAACTTGCTGGAGAACTTGCTGGTTTGAATGTTGCTAGAATAATTAATGAACCTACAGCGGCTTTGATAGCCTATGGCGAAAAAATAAAAAAAGATGGTTTTTATGCTGTATATGATCTTGGTGGAGGTACTTTTGATATTTCAATTGTTGAAGTTACAGGTGATATATATAAAGTTGTTTCTACCTTTGGAGATACCTTTCTTGGTGGTAGCGACTTTGACGTAAAGATAATTGAATGGATTATTAATGAGGTTGAAAAGGATATTTCAACTGATATAACTGGCGATAAAAACTCTTTACAGAGAATACTTCAATCATCAGAAAAGGCAAAAATAGAATTATCATTTAATGAAGAAACACTTATATCAATTCCATATCTTTACCACTCTGAACAAACCGGCAATTATCATTTTCAAAAAAAATTAACAAGAACTCAATTAGAAATAGATACAATGCCATTAATTGATAAAACTATTGAGCTTATCAAGCAATCTCTTGATGAAGTGAATATGACACCTGAGCAGATAGAGGGAATACTTCTGGTAGGTGGTCAGAGTAGAATGCCTCTTATAATAGAAAAAATTGGGAAACTTTTTAAAAAAGACCCTCTATTGAATCTTAATCCAGAAGAGGTTGTTGCACAGGGAGCTGCACTACAGG
>JAOZTV010000256.1 GCA_029939015.1 Candidatus Aminicenantota bacterium | reverse complement strand
TTAGTAAAGTAGAATTAAGAATTGACCCCGACCCATCAAAATCAGTTTATTATTTCAAGTGATTTTAACTTAACTATAAAAAACCGGAATAAGCTTATGGAGGTGTTATATTAGAATAACCCTATATTTTTGCTGCTTTTTCTACTTCTTTAAAAATTCTAATAAAATTTCCACCCCATATTTTCCTAATCTGTTCTTCTGTATATCCACGTTTTACAAGCTCGAGTGTTACATTACCCATCTGACTAACATCAAAACAGTCTTTTAAACCTCCACCACCATCAAAATCTGTTCCAATTCCGACATGATTATAGCCTGTAAGTTTTACAATATGGTCAATATGATTTACAAGGTCAGAAACTGTAGCAAGGTCTGAAGGATATTTTTTATATATTGCATAATATTCCTTTCTTGCCTTATTTTGCACACCCTTAGGGAGCATTTGAAAATCCTTATATTTTGTCTGCAATTTTTTGAAGGCATTGTCTCTCTTAATATTTGGTTTAGGCGTTTTCACATAGGCACTATAGAAACATACCTGAATAATACCACCTGATTTTGCAATTGTTCTAATCATCTTGTCATTGAGGTTTCTGGGGTTATCACAAATTGCTCTTGCACTTGAATGTGATGCCATTACTGGAGTTTTTGATAATTCTAATACCTGATAAAAAGATTCATCAGATATATGTGAAACATCTATTATCATCCCAAGTTTATTCATTTCTTTTACTACCTCTTTGCCAAAATCACTTAGTCCGCCATGTAATCGCCCTTTTTTATCCGTTGAAGAATCACATATTTGATTATTGAGTGAATGACTGAGTGTTATATATCTTGCACCGAGGTCATAGAACTTTTTAATTAATGAGATATCTTTGCCAATTGGATATCCATTTTCTATTCCAATATATATTGCACGTTTCCCTGATTCTTCAATGCGTTTTGCATCTCTTGAAGAGAAGGCTAATTCAGCAAGTTCAGGATTAGCCTTTATGGATTTATGAATTGCATCAAAAAGTTTTAAAGCGAGATTTTTTGCTTTTTTAAATCCATCATCAGTTAAGGGGCCCTGTCCAAGAAAAACTGCAAAAAACATTGCATCCTGTCCACCTTCTTTCATTCTAATAAAATCAACCTTTCCACCATTTTTATGAGGGTCATTTTTGATGCCTATATTATGGTTACCTCTAATTAATCGCAACGGAGTATCACAGTGTGTGTCTATTGTCAGTACACGTTTATGGATGCCCTGAGCTTTTTGTTCAATGTTTTCAGAACAGGATATGAGAAAAACAAAAGAAATAACAGTAATTATAAATAATTTTAATTTCATTAAAAACTCCTTTTTTAGAATCTAAACTTAACATAGTTTATACGAAATTAAAATATTTTTGGTTAAATATAATTTAGGTTTTAGTTAATTTTGTGTTAATTTATTTGCCTGCGTTCGGAAAGAAAAGTGTTTTTCCTTCTATTTTAAAATTACCTATGATTGTCTGTATCTTTTTTGATGTTATCCATTTTATGTATTTTTCAGCATATTCTATTTTTGTATGAGGATGTTTTTTTGGATTTACTGCAATTATACCATAAGGATTAAATAGTCTTTTATCTCCTTCTGATAGAATCTTAAGCTCAATTCTCTTCTTATATGCTAAAAATGTACCTCTATCAGTTATTGTGTATCCTTGCTTTTCATTGGCAAAGTTTATTGTGCTTCCCATTCCCTGACCAATTGACATATACCATTTACCATCAGGATTATAAGACTTGAATATTCGTTTTTTACCCTTTTTCATGATTTTTGTTTTTTTATTAATCAAAGAAATACCTGATTCCTGCCATAAAAACTGTTCTTTGATATGAGTTCCGGAATTATCGCCCCTTGAAACAAAAATGCTTTTTTTGTCTGATATTAATTTTAGTGCCTTTGCTACATCTTTTTCATCTTTTATGGTAGCAGGGTCTTTCTTTGGCCCAATAATTATAAAATCATTATACATTACAGAATATCTTTTAACACCATAACCATCAGAAACAAATTTATCTTCAAGTTTTCTTGCATGTACGAGGATAATATCTGCATTACCTTCTTCAGCTGTTTTAACAGCAGCGCCTGTACCAAGGGCAATTATTTTAACAGTGATGCCTGTTTCTTTTTCAAAAAAAGGGTTAATATAGGAGAGAAGACCAGAATTATCCGTACTCGTAGTTGTTGCAAGAATAATTGTTTTCTTTTTATTTGCATCAACAAAAGTTAAAGAACCAAAAATTAAAACCAAGCTGATTAATACTATAAATATTTTATTCATTTATTGCCTCCATTTATATTTGATAATTGAGATTCAACGATATTATTTTCTTCAAGATCAATAGTTTTTTTAAATTCATCCGGGTTATGCATATATAAAACAATTTTGCCAATATCATGTAAAAGACCATATACATAAACCTCAGTATGAACAACAAAATAAACTTCTTCACTAATTATTTTTGCTAATATTCCAACTGAAATTGCATGTTCCCATAAATGTTTTTGAACTATATTATCTTGTAGATTTGAATATACAGATTGAATCCCATATCCAATTAATAGAGATTTTAAATTACTTATTCCTAATAATGACAGTGCTTTTGGTACAGTTAAGACTTCACTTTTTACATTATAAAAAGGAGAATTTATTATTCTTAGTATATAGGAAACTAAAGCAGGATCTAAAGAAATTGAAGAATCAATTTCTTTTAAAGTAATTTTTGGATCATTTAATTTTGTTAAAAGATTAGCTACAATTACAGGCATTGCAGGTATATCGTGCATTTGTTTAATAAAACTTAATCTTTTTTTTAAAGATATCATTTTATTTTACTCAAAAAAACTGATAGTATAACCATTTTTAGACAAAGCCATTAGCAAACTCATAATTTGTCGCATCGCCTAATTTTTGTAGAAAAGTCTGTGAGAAATGTGTAGAAATCCTATTGAGAATTTTTATATAAAATTTAAAACCTAAATTAATTACTAACATAACTAAATGGTAGCATATTATAAATAAGAAATCTATAAAATTTTATTTCTTACCTTTACATAATTTAAAATATTCAGACATGATAAAAATATTGAAAAATAAAATTCCTTATGCTATATCACAATAATGTAGTTGTCTTTTTTAAAAATATCTATGCTAAGTTGTACGTTGATGGTTTTTGAAAACCCTTATGGTGCAACAGACTTTGACCTATTCGCCTAAAGAATCGCTCAATTTAGATGGTAGAATAATTGTAAAGGTAGATCCCCTTTCTAGTTCGCTCACCAAGTTAATACTACCTTTATGAATATTTACAATATGTTTAACTATAGATAGTCCAAGCCCTGTGCCACCTGTTTCTCTTGATCTTGATTTATTTGTGACATAGAACCTCTCGAAAACTCTTTGCAAATTCTTTTTTTCTATTCCAATTCCAGTATCTTTGATTTTAAAAAATACATTATTCTTATCTTCATATCCATAAGAGATTGTTATTTTTCCTTTATCAGTGTATTTTACGGCATTATTTACAAGGTTTATTATTAAATCCTCTATTTTATGTTTGTCGCCTCTAAGTTCGATGTTTACAGAAGGTTCTTTAATAATAAATTCTATTTTTTTTTTCTCAGCTTCTTTCTGGTGAATAATTATTGTTTCATTAATAACTCTGTTTAAATCAATAATCTCTGTTTTAAATCTATCACTATCTTCTAATTGATTAATTAAAAGTAGATCGTTAACAATATGTGTGAGTCTTTCGCTATTACGTTTAATAATATTTAGATAATTTTTGTTTTTTTCAGGTATTTCTTCTTCCAATGTCTCTATAAATCCTTTTATTGAAGTAAGTGGTGTTTTTAATTCATGGGAGGCATTTAAAACAAAATCTTTTTTTATTTGTTCAACTCTTTTTGCCTCTGTTATATTATGAAAGGTAATAACAATTCGCTTTGCTTCTTTTATTAGATTAAAACTTGTTCTAAAAAACAAATCATCAATCTTTATTATCTCTGTGTTGTTTCTTTCATTTTTAAAAACATTTTTTATCATGCTATTAAGTTTAGGGTCTCGATATATTTCCCATATTCTTTTTCCATCTGTATCTTGCCCCAAATAGTCTATGTTTTTGAAAAAATTATCATTTGATAAAACAATGTTTCCTTCAATGTCAACAACGGCTAGTCCTTCATTAATCGAAGAAAGAACAGTTTCTAATTCCTGTTGATTTCTTTTGAATGTTTTAAAAAGTTTTTTCTGATATAAAACCATAGAGTTAAAACTATTGGCAAGATCCCCAATCTCTCCTGTATCTTTTACAAATATTTTAACATTAAAATCTCCCTGCTCAATGTTTTTTGAAGCCTCAGATATCTTTTTTATTGGAATAGATATTTTTTTTGATATGAGATAGGTAATAGCAATTGATACGATAAATAGAAAGAAAATAAGTAAAAAAATTTTTTTATTGAGTTTTGCAAGAATATTATTGATATCCTTGATATAAACACTTGTTCGCAATACACCGAATATAGAAT
>JAOZTV010000255.1 GCA_029939015.1 Candidatus Aminicenantota bacterium | reverse complement strand
ATATTAATTGCAACAATCATCAGCTTTTTAAATTTTTATTTTTTAACCAAATATACCTTTAAAACAACCGTTCTTATTCAATTAGTTTCTGATATTATTTTCATTTCAATAATGGTGTATCTCTCAGGAGGAATAAATAGTCCCTTTTATTTTTTGTACTTATTTCCAATACTGATTTCTGCAAATTTTTTAAGTCGCAGGGAGACTATCCTCACCGCTTCAATTTCTTTTGTTATTTTTGGTATCATATCAGAATTAATGTATATGGGATTAATACCAACTCATAATAATTATCAATCAACTATATCTATTACCAATTTTATTTATAATTTAATGATGAGCTTTATAGCATTTTTATCCGTTTCAATTTCTGCTTCTTTTTATTTTACAAATATGAAACAAAAGGGAGTAGAGCTACAAACTATAAAGGATAGTTTTGAAAATTTGGCATTATTAAACCATATTGTTATTGATAAAATGGACCATGGATTTATTACCACAGATTTTAATGGTAAAATTATTTCTTCAAATGTTAGGGCAGAAAGACTCATAAATTTTTCTTCAAGAGACTCTGTTTTTGAAATTCTAAAATTTCAACCTGACAATAATGTGTTTGACATCTCTAATAATAAGACACAATTATTCATTGAAAGAATTATCAAAAATAGAACACTTAATATTTCAATTTCGTTAGTTTCAAATGTATCATCTTTTAATAAAATATTAGTTTTTTTAATATATGATCTTACAGATAAAATAGCAATTGAAAAGCAACTGAAAGAAAAAGAACACTTGGCACTTATTGGAGAAATGGCAGCTGGTATTGCTCATGAATTAAGAAACCCTTTAGCCTCTATTTCCGGCTCAGTACAATTTCTTAAAAATGAAATTATATTAGAAGATGAGCATAAAAACTTAATGAATATTATTGTTAAAGAGTCAAAGAGATTATCAAATTCAATTGAAGAATTTTTGGAATATACCAAGTCAACTCCTTTAAATAAAAAAACACTTAATCTCTCAAATTTACTAAATGAAATTATGATTTTAATAAATATAAACTCAAAAAACATTAAATTCATTAAAAGATTCAATGAAAATATAAAAATTTTTGCCGATGAAAAAAAAATAAAACAGGTCGTATGGAATCTACTCGCTAATTCAGTCAAAGCTATTGAGGAAGATGGTATAATTGAAATAACAATAATACAAGGAACAAACACATCGCTTTATATTAAGGATAATGGTATAGGGATTGAGAAAGAAGAATTAAAAAATATCTTTACACCTTTCTATTCAAAATTTACTTCAGGTATAGGTCTTGGTATGTCAATTGTAAATAGAATAATAAATGAGCATAATGCACGAATTAAAGTTACATCTGATATAAACTTTGGAACAGAGATAAAAATAGTATTTGGAGATTTACATGAAAGTTATAAAAATGAATAAAAACTTAAATATTCTAATAGTTGATGATGACCCCAGTTTAAGAAATATGCTTTCTATAGTTTTGAAAAAAGAAGGTTATATTATATTTAGTGCAGAAAATGGAAAAACAGCAATTAAATTATTAAAAAAAAATCATATAGACTTAATTATTTCAGATATAAAAATGCCGGATATAAGTGGTATTGACTTATTGCAAAAAGTCAAAACAATTAATCAAGAACTTCCATTTATTCTTATAACTGCATTTTCTTCAACAAATGATGCCATAGAAGCTATGAAATTAGGTGCTGATGACTATATTACAAAGCCATTTAATCTTGATGAATTAAAAATCATTATTAATAAATCAATTTACAAAAAAAACATTGAGCAGGAGAATATTGATTTAAAATTAGAGCTGTCTAAACACTCCAGTTTTGAAAAGATTGTAGGGAGCGCTCCACAAATGTTAAAAATATTTGAGCTTATCAAAACAATTGCAAAAACAGATTCAACAGTTTTAATTGAAGGCGAAAGTGGTACAGGCAAAGAATTAATAGCAAATGCAATACATACTCAAAGCTTAAGAAATACTAAAGAATTTATTTCAATAAATTGTGGTGCAATCCCTGATTCCCTTCTTGAGAGTGAACTGTTTGGACATGAAAAAGGAGCCTTTACAGACGCTTTTAAAGAAAAAAAAGGGCTATTTGAGTATGCCGATAAGAGTACTCTTTTTCTTGATGAGATTGGTGAAATGCCTCAACAAATGCAAGTTAAACTCCTTAGAGCCATACAGGAAAGGAAAATAAGAAGAGTAGGCAGCAATAAAGAAATAGATATTGATGTAAGAATAATTGCTTCAACAAATAAGGATCTTAAAGAAGAAATGAAAACAAACAATTTCAGATCTGATCTTTTTTTTAGATTAAATGTAATATCTATTACTGTTCCTTCTTTATCATCAAGAAAAGATGATATACCTGCCCTGATGTCACATTTTTTAAAAACATTTAATGAAAAATTTAATAAAAATATTCTTGGGTTTAATAAGGATGTAATTAATATGTTTTTAAATTATTCATGGCCAGGAAATATTAGAGAATTAGAAAATTATATTGAACGTACTGTTGCATTAGAGCAATCATCAAGCATTACAAAGAGTACTCTTCCTGACGAATTAATATATAGTATTCCAGAAAAGACTATTTTATCACAAGATTTAACAGAGCTTTTGAATAAAGAATTTGATTTTACAGAATATATAGACAATATCAGTAAAACAATTGTCATAAAGGCATTAGAGCTTAATAATAATAATTTAAACCAAACTGCTACTAATTTAAAATTAAGCTATAGATCCCTCAGATATTTGATTGATAAGTATAAAATAAGAGAATAATCAAATCCTTGATTTTTTTTTATTTATTTGTTATTATTTTTTTATGAATGAAAAAGATAAAAAAGTACTTATTGAAAAAATACTTAATGTTGATAATGATGCAAAAGGATCAAGAGTTGCAGCAACTATTTTTATTAAAAAATCAACTAAACAGGAAGCCTCATTTTTCATTGATTATTTGGAAAGCTCTGACATACTTATAAGAAAAGTTGCAAGACAGATTGTTGGTCAAAAAGGTATAACAGAAGCTCTTGAACAACTAACCAATGAGTTCTATGATATTACTGACAATATGACTTTTCTTCCAGATGAAGAAATTGAGGAGAATGAATTCTTTGCCAACCTGATTGAGCTCATGGAATCTATTTTTCTGATTTACAAATCAGAGGATATCAAGAACGATATCCTGCTGACTAAAATAGATGAAATATTTAAGAGAACAAAAAGCGAAGACCTTAGATTCTCATTAATAAAACTTCTTGGTGTTTTAGGAGATAGAATTGATCTTTTTCTAAAAATATACCCTGATTTAACTACAAAAGAGAGAAGAGCACTTTATTATATTTATTCATTTATTAATGATCCAAAAAAATCAAAAATATATGAGCTTGGTATATCAGATAAAGAAAATTTTGACTTTGCTATGACAAATGCATTATTGTCAAATGAAGGGCAAGATATTATAAACGATCATTTGCTGAGTTTCTCTGATTCAGAGAAAAGATTAATCTTATCAAAATTGCTTGAGGGAAAGTATCCTAATTTTCAGGACACTTTAATTCTGCTTTTAAATGTTGACAATAAGTATGTTGTTGAACTAGCAGCTGAAAACCTTAAAAAATCCATAAAACTTCCATTCCCACTTGAAAAATTCAAAGATATAATTAATACAGGGTATTCTCCTGAATTAGTAAAAAATGGTTTAAAACTAATTAATAATTTTGTAAAAAAAAATGTAGAAGAACTCTATCTTGAAGCCCTAAACAAACAGGCCCTATTTACAAATAAATTAATAATTATTGAGATGCTCTTTAATAAACTGAAAAGTGAAAAAAAAATTACAGAAAAATTTTCAAGCTTAATTAAACAACCACTTTTAGATTATTTCACTAATTATAAACAAGATAAGGATGAATTTCTAATATCAATTTTAAAAATATTACCTCTATTAAAGTTTTCAAATTCTTTAACATATAAAACAATCAAAAAAGATATTATTACTTTTGCAAAACAATTTGAAGATCAGATAACAAAGGTTCTTAAGAATAATATAAATGAATCATTAACAAGAATTAATTCGCTAATTGGAAAAGTGGAAAAAACAGAAAAAAAAATTGGAGATATAACAGTTTTATTTGATCTTCCACCTGATAGTCTGGATATTGAAAGATTTGAAAAACTCAAACAACAGCTTGAAGAATTAGAATTTTTAGACGACATATTTATTGATAATTTCACAAAATTTTTAAATAAAACTCATGACGCATTTATGGATGACTGGAAAATAAGAACTTATGTATTAAAATTATTAGGATCCTATGGAGAACCATCAATTCTTCCTAAATTAAAAGCTATTGCTAAAAATGAAAAAAGCCTTGGTGCAAGAGTAAGTGCAGAGAATGCACTTGATAACATAAAAGCAAGATATGATGTACAAGATGAAACTGTAATTATTATCATACCATTGTTTTATATTAATAAACTAATAAAAGATTTTTTCACACTCAAAGGGT
>JAOZTV010000564.1 GCA_029939015.1 Candidatus Aminicenantota bacterium | reverse complement strand
CAGATGCATACTTTTTAATGTTCCGGTTTTTCCTGATTTAACTTCTATTGGTATAACCTTTGAACAACATGGAATTAAAAAATCAACTTCAGCATTACTGCTTTTGGCTTCTCTAACCCAATAGAATAATGAAGCCTGTGTAAAACAATTTTGATAATTTAGTAATTCCTGAGCTACAAACTGTTCTGCAATAGCACCATCGTTAATATTTATAAAATTCTCATTTGCTGATAAGAATAATTCGCTATTGAGTCCACAAATATTCTGCATTAATCCAATATCTAAAAAAATTGCTTTAAATATACTTTCTTTAGACTCTGCTTCGAGAGGTAATCCATTTCCACTACTATGTTTAATTCTGTAAACTACCCCTGCTTTTTCTAATAAATTCAATGCATCTTTTAAATCTCTTGACTGCATATCTCTATCAATATTTGAATATTTGAATTTTTTACCTACCATCTTTGGAACACCATAAAATATTTTCTGAAGATATTTATATTTTACTTTATTTGCATATTTCCCAAAATCATCACGATAAGTTTGAATAATTATAGTCTGAACATTCAAACATCGTTTTATATCTTTTGAACTAATATATTCTTGAATAACAGCCGGCATTCCACCAATAATTGAGTAAAGCTTTATGAATGATAGAATATGTTCATGAATTGCCTTAGATGGTAAATTATTTTGATTAAAATTATCAATTTTTTTTTTTATTTTTGTTTCCCCAATTGCCTCAAGGAATTCTAAAAAGGATAGTGGCTTTAAAAATATATATTGTATCCTGCCAACAGGCATTTTAAAATCTTCCTGAGATATAGAAAACTCCAATAAAGAACCTGCTCCAATGACATGAAGGTCAGAAAACTGTTCATAAAAATATCGTAGTGAGGTTATTGCATTTGGACATTCTTGTATTTCATCTAAGAATAAAAGTGTTTTGCCTGGAATAATTGAAGAGTTTGAAAGAATTGAAAGAGACTCAATTATTTTTTCAGGCTCTAAAGTATTGAAGCATATTTTATACTTGGGGTTTTGTTCAAAATTGATTTCTAAGAGGTTTTCAAAGTATTGTTTCCCAAATTTCCTTATTGAATATGATTTTCCTACCTGTCTTGCACCTCTAAGTAAGAGCGGATATCTTTTCTTCTCAATCTTCCATTGTCTTAATATCTGTTCAATATCCCTTTTCATTTTTCCCTCCAATTTAGGTTAAAATATAATTATAACGAAAAAATGCAGAAAACACAAGGTTGTTTTGTGCAAAGTATGCAGAAAACACAAGG
>JAOZTV010000254.1 GCA_029939015.1 Candidatus Aminicenantota bacterium | reverse complement strand
AATATCATCCTGATAGAAATCAGGATAATCCAGAAGCAGAGGATAAATTTAAAGAGGCATCCGAGGCTTATTCAGTCCTTGGAAATGCAGAAAAAAAAAGTTTATATGACCAATTTGGTTTTGATGGATTAAGAGCACAGGGACAGGGTTTTTCAAATTCAGGTTTTTCTGATTCAATATTTGCTGATTTTGGAGATATATTAGGCGACCTTTTTGGCTTTAGCGGATCATCTGGAAAATCAAGAGAGAATATGCCGAGAAGAGGCAGGGATATTGGAATAGAGGTTGAACTTGAAATGAAAGATGCCTTTATTGGAATAACAAAGGATATTGATATTGAAAAGGAAACTTCTTGTACTACCTGTAATGGCGATGGTAACAAACCGGGGCATTCTCCTAAAACATGTTCTACCTGTGGTGGGCATGGTAGTGTCAGAAGAAGTCAGGGATTCTTTTCTATTTCACAAGCCTGTCATATATGTAATGGTAGTGGACAAATAATAGAACATCCATGTGATGATTGTAATGGCAATGGAAGAGTAAATGAAAAAAAAGTCATAAAAGGTGTTACATTTCCTGCTGGAGTTGATACCGGCAATAGACTGAGGGTTAGTGGAGAAGGTGATGACGGGACTAATGGCGGTAGAGCCGGAGATTTGTATTTAATTATTAATGTTGACGATACAGATGATTTTAGAAGAGAGGATAATGATCTTATCTATGATCTTAATATATCATTTTCACAGGCAGTCTTAGGTGATGAGATACAAATAAAAACATTTACAGGTGCAGAAAAAATTAAAATTCCTAAAGAAACGCAAACTGGTACTGTATTAAAAATTAATAATAAAGGTTTTAGCAAGGTAAATGGATGGGGCAAGGGAGATCTTTTAATTGTTATTACTGTTCAAACACCAATAAAAATTTCTAAAAGAGAAAAAGAAATTTATAGAGAATTAATTGCAATTGAAAAAAATGAGGGAAAACCCAAAAAATCTTTTTTTGGAATAGCCAATTAGATAATTTAATGGATATAAGGAGATTTTTTAGCAGAAACCCTATCGTTGATTCAATGATTGATATAGATAGTGAAGAAGCTTATCATTTAAGGAAGGTTCTTAGAGTTAAAATTGCTGCTGAAATTGAAATAACTGATGGAACAGGGTCACTATATTATGGAAAAATTGATGGTTTTATAAAAGATATAGTAAGGGTCAAGATATATAAAACTGAAAAATATAAAAAATCTTCAAATAGAATAATAATTGCACCATCTTTATTAAAAAGAAATGCAATGAATCTAATGATAGAGAAATTATCAGAAATTGGAGTAGATGAAATTACACCGGTATTATTTAACCGTACAGAATTAAAACCATCTGATAATCTTATTCAAAAATGGGAGAAAATTGCAATCGCATCATTGAAGGTAAATAAACAGGTTTGGCTGACTAAAATTAATATTCCTATTAAACTATCAGATTTGATTGAAAATTATAATAATATTGAAAACAAATTTATGCTTGATATAGACGGTAATACAAAGATAAACGAATCGCCACTTCTAAATACATTAGCTGTTATTGGTCCTCCGGGTGACTATATTAAACAAGAAAGGGATAACTTGATAAATGAAGGTTATAGCAGTACAAAAATTAATAATTCAATTTTAAAAGTTGAAACAGCTGCTATTTCAATTTCTTCGATATTAAAAGAGCAAGAATTGATTATAGGAAATAATTGATGGATATTACAGGGAGAATTGGTAAATATACTATACTAAGAAAATTAGGGAGTGGAGGATTTGGAACAGTTTATCTTGCCGAGGATGCTGGCTCCAAAACTGAAAGCGGATCTGTTTTAATGGCTTTAAAAATTCCACATAGAATTGGTGTGGACTTAAATAAGATCAAACAGGAATTTACAATGCAGTATAAACTGAATGACCATAATAATATTGTTAAACTGCATTCTTTTGATAATATTGATGGCACTATTGTTTTGTCAATGGAATTCATAAAAGGTAAGGATCTTGAAGAACTTATTGACGAGAAAGGAAATCTTGACATAGTAGTAGCATTAAAATATTTCAAACAAATACTTTCGGCAGTAAATTTTGCTCACCAACATAGAATTATTCACAGGGATATACGACCTTCAAATATTCTAATTGATTCTTATGATAATGTGAAAGTTACTGATTTTGGGACATCAAAATTACTTGGAGATAAGCCTTTTGCTACTACAAGAATTGGCTCTCCACCATATATGGCACCTGAACAATTTGAAGGGAAAGCTGTTTTCGCATCTGATATATACTCCTGTGGAGTTCTTTTTTATGAGATGATTACAGGCTTTCCGCCTATTGTTTCTGCAAACCCAATGGAAATTTTCAAAAAGGCTAAAGCGGGTGATATTATACCATTAATAAGACAGGTACCAAAAATTAAAAAAGAGCTTAACTGGATTATTATGAAGGCACTTGAAGCAAATATTGAAAATAGATATCGAGCAATAGATGAGATAATCTATGATTTAGAACAGTTTGAAAATATAAAAAAACCTGTACAAAATGAAATATCAATAATTAAAGAGAGAATTATTGCAAGAAATAATAGAAAAGATACTTTATGTTGGAGTTGTAGAAAATCAATTCCATCAAATAATTATAAATGTCCATATTGTGGAGAAGAATTATAATGAAAAATACACAAAAAAGCATAAAGGAAACTGATAAAATTAATAGAAAAGATATTGAAGATAATATGAAGTATCTTAAACTATTGGCAAAACAATTTAATACAACTTCAAAGGTTAGTACAGAGGTAATAAATTTACAGGCTATTTTAAATTTACCAAAGGGTACAGAACATTTTATCAGTGATATACACGGAGAATATGAATCCTTTATTCATGTGTTAAAAAATGCTTCAGGTGTAATAAAAAGAAAAATTGAAGATATTTTTAAAGATAAATTAAGCGAAGCAGAAAAAAAAAGTCTGGCGACTCTTATTTATTATCCGGCTGAAAAAATCAAAATTGTGAAAACTAATAAGAAAACGATGTCTTCAAATAATGGTATTAAAAAATGGTATGAAAAACGTCTTTATCATTTAATTGAAATTGCAAGAGTAGTTTCGTCAAAATATACACGTTCTAAGGTTAGAAAATCTTTCCCGTTAAGGTTTTCATATATTCTTGAGGAATTATTATATGAAAATCCTTATAGATTAAATAAACAGGATTATTATCAACAAATAATTAAGACTATAATTGATATTGACAGGGCAAGTGATTTTATTATTGCCTTATCAAACTTAATACAAAGGCTTGTTGTTGACAAAATGCATATACTTGGGGATATTTACGACAGAGGACCAGGTGCAGATATAATATTGAATGCATTATTAAAATATCATTCAATAGATTTTCAATGGGGTAATCATGATATTCTCTGGATGGGGGCAAGCTCCGGGTCACGTTTATGTGTTGCAACAGTATTGAGATTATCTCTAAGATATGGCAATATGGAAACGCTTGAAGAGGGTTATGGTATCAATATTTTACCACTTGCAACCTTTGCATTGGAATATTATAAGGATGAAAATAATCATTTTTTCAATCCAAAAAACATTAATAATGCAGATGAAAATGAGCATGAAATAAGTCTTATTAGAAAAATGCATAAGGCTATATCAATTATACAATTTAAACTTGAAGGTCAATACGTAAAAAGAAGACCTGAATTTGAAATGGAAAACAGGCTTGTTCTTGAAAAAATTGATAAAGAAAAGGGAACTATTTTTTTAAATGATATTGAATATAATTTGAATGATACTTATTTTCCTACACTTGACCCCAAAAATCCTTATGAATTAACAAATGAAGAGGAGAGGGTAATTGAAAAAATGACTCAATCTTTTCAAATGAGTTCAAGATTACAAAATCATATTAATTTTTTATTTGCTAAAGGAGGATTATATTTAATATATAATTCAAATTTATTATTTCATGGATGTGTACCAATGGAGTCTGATGGTTCTCTCTCTAAATTTAATATATCAGGAAAGAAATATTCAGGTAAGGCTCTCTATGATAGATTAGATGTAATCGCCAGAGAGGGATTTTATAGAAAAGATTTTGACGAAAGAAAGCAGTTTGGAATTGATATAATGTATTATTTATGGTGTGGTCCTAAATCTCCTCTATTCGGAAAAGACAAAATGGCAACATTTGAAAGATATTTTATCAACGATAAAAAACCTCAGGAAGAAGTTAAAAATTGGTTTTTTACTAAATATAGAGACAATGAAGATGCTTGCAAGCTAATTTTGAAAAACTTTAAAATGGATATTAATAAAAGCAAAATAGTTTGTGGTCATGTCCCTGTAAAAGTTAGTAAAGGCGAAAGTCCAATTAAAGCAAACGGAATTTTACTTGTTATAGATGGTGGGTTTTCAAAGGCATATCAACCTGAAACAGGAATTGCAGGATATACACTAACCTATAACTCCTATGGTATGCAATTAGCATCACACGAGAGCTTTGAGTCAACACAAAAAGCAATAGAAGAGGAAAAAGT
>JAOZTV010000253.1 GCA_029939015.1 Candidatus Aminicenantota bacterium | reverse complement strand
TTGTCTCAAAGCAGAAAGCTCGAATGGTACTTGAAACTGAGATAAGAAAAGGGATAGATCCCGGACTTATCGAACAGGTTAAGGGAAATATATACAGGACAAGAGTATATCCGATTCCAGCAAAGAGTAGCAGACAGATAAATATAACCTATACAAGTGATCTTACAGTAAATAATAACTCTGCAAGCTATCATCTTCCTTTAAAACATGCTTCTGAAATTGATCAGGTAAAATTAAAAATAGAAGTTATGAGGTCTGATATTAAACCGGAGATCAGTGGGGGAAACGGCAATCTCTCCCTTATAGGTTGGAAGGATAAATGGGTCTCCGAAGCTGTTTTAAAAAAAGGAGCTATGGTTGATGATCTTAGAATAGAAATGCCCGATCTCCCGGAACAATTCATGATGACAGAAGAAACTGATGAAAATGAGGTCTTTTTTTGTGTCAGCAATAGTTATGAAGGTTTAAAAGAATCAAAATCATTAAAACCTGAGAATGTATCTATTATTTGGGATGCATCAGGCAGCAGGAATAATATCGGAAAGGATATTGAATTTATTAAGGAACTTCTGGGAAAATGGAGTAAATTATCAATAGATCTAATTGTTTTCCGCAATAAACTGGATCCAAAAACCATGACATTTAATGTACTGAATGGAAAGTCTGATGAGTTGATCAAATATCTGGAGCAAATGCCTTATGATGGCGGAACAGATCTTTCTCTACTTGATATTGATAATCAGAAAGGAGACCTTTGTTTACTATTCAGTGATGGCCTTGGAACTATCAAATCAGATCTACCTTCTCAATCAAAAAAGAGAGTTTTTACAATTTCCAGTTCAGCAAATTCCAATACTGCTTTACTAAAAAACATTGGACAGCAAAGTGGTGGTGGATTTATCAATCTACAAAGATTGTCTATTCCAGATGGTATCAATATTATCTGTGATAATTCAAAAAATATACAAATCACCAAGTCTGAAGGATGTGATGATCTTTTTATCAGTCCAGGTCAAAAAAGATTTACTATAATAGGCAGGCTTAGTAAAGAAACTGCAAATATTGTTTTATCCGGTTTATCAGAAGACAAAAGTATAAAAATAAGTAAGAATAATTCTCCTAAGGGCAATGTTTTATCAAAAGTCTGGGCAGGCTCAGAAGTAGAAAAACTCTCTATTTCAGAAAATGAAAATAAAGAAAAAATTCTTTCTATTGGAATGCAATATGGAATAGTTACATCGGGTTCCTCATTAATTGTTCTTGAAACATTAGAGCAATATCTAGAACATGGAATTCAACCTCCCAATTCTCTTCCTGAATTAAGGCAGAAATATAGAGAAAATATCTCAAAAAATGAGAATAATAAAAAAAAGGAAAAAGATATTCATATTAATCATATTGCAGAATTATGGAAAGAAAGATTAGAATGGTGGAAAAAAGAATACCCAAAAACAATTGAGAAAAAAAAACTGGCAGTAAATAGAATTTCAGAATTAAATCCAATGATAGATGAACGACCAAATGAATTACAATATTGCATGACAAGTATTGATACAATGGATCTTGCCGATGAGGATAATGTGGTTCTTGGTTCCGAACCATCCGTTAGAGCTTCAGAACGGATGCATATGAGTAGAGACGAGTATGCTTGTGAAAGTATACAAATTGGAGATGGAGCAGAAAAGCCGATATCAGATAAAGGTATGGCCAGTGTTATTATTGATGAGTGGGATCCTGACACAGAATATTTGAACAAAATAAAGAAAGTTTCTAATGAAGAAAAATATGATACCTATTTAATCGAGAGGAAAGTTTATTATAATTCTCCATCCTTTTTCCTAGATTGTGGAGATTATTTTCTAAAACAGGGTTTAAAGGACTATGCTATCAGAATTCTTACAAATCTTCTTGAAATGGGACTAGATGATGTTTCATTAAAGAGAATGTTTGCCTGGAGAATGCAGCAGGCAGGAGAACTGGATACAGCGATTAAGACTTTCAGAAATATTAAAAATGATCGTGATGATGAGCCTCAATCATATAGAGATCTTGCTCTTGCCTTAGAAGAGAGATGGCAGAAAAATAAAAATGAAACAGATATCAAAGAGGCAATGACTTTACTCTATAAGGTTATTGAAAAAGAATGGGAAAGATTTCCGGAAATAGAAATTATAGCTTTAATGGAATTGAACAGAGTAATTTACCTTGCAAAAAAAGCAGATATCACAATTCCTGAATTTATAGACAAAAGACTCATCAAACATCTGGATCTTGATATTAGAATAGCTATGTCATGGGATGCAGACCTCACAGACGTTGACCTCCATGTTTTTGAACCTACAGGAGAACATGCATATTATGATCATAATAGAACGATTATTGGTGGTTTGGTTTCAAAGGATTTCACTCAAGGCTATGGCCCTGAAGAATATCTTTTAAGAAAGGCTGCTCCCGGAACATATAAGATAAAGGCACATTATTACGGTTCTCATCAACAGAAACTATTTGGAGGCTGTACAGTAATAGTCACTCTCTTTACAAACTATGGGAGGGAAAATGAGGTTAAAAAAACATTAACTTTAAGACTTGATAAACCCGGAGATGATCTTATCATTGGAGAGGTTAAAATTGAAGGAAAGTCTGAGAAGATTGAGAAAGAAGATATGTTCAGAAAGTTAAAAGTGGACATGTCTGTCGATGAGGTAACAGGAATTATTGGACAACCAGATGAGATTAAGGGAAGTGGAGATAAAGAAATAGAAATGATATACAAAAAGGATAATAGGAATATTCATATACTTTTTAATCCAAAACTTGTTTCTGTTAAAGAAAAAATGGAAGGTGCCGAGCTAAATTTATTAGAATGATAAAATTTATAAACTAGGAGAACAAATGATCCAGTTTTTCCTATAAAGGATATTTAAAGTTTTTTCCTTTCTTTATCTATCTGTTTCTCTTGAAAAAAAAACTCTACTCTGTTATATATATGAATAAATTATAATGAGGTTATTTAAATGGAGCTAAAACAGGTCGGGTTAGAGTATTTATCATATTTTCTGTCATTTATTATATTAATTTTCCCCTTTTTTTATAGAAAAAAAAGAGACCCTGGTTTTCTTTCCGGGGTAGTTATGAGCCTGGGTGTTCTTGGCACCTTTATCGGAATATTTATAGGTCTTTTATGGTTTAATACTGGCAATATTGAGGCAAGTGTTCCTGACCTCCTATCCGGATTAAAGATAGCATTTTTGACTTCTATAGTCGGTATGTTTACAGGTTTTATTTTAAAGATGTTTCCTGGTCTATATGGTTTTGATACCAGCATAAAAACAGAGGGAGCAGGGATTGATGACATAGTTGATCATTTGAAAGCTATCTCTGAGGGTATAAATTCCGGTACAAAAAGACATGAAAAATTATTGATCAATATTGAAAAGGCATTGGCTGGAGAAGGTGACTCTACACTTCTTACACAGATGCAGAAAATGAGAACATCATTTTCAGATAAACAGGATCTAATGATAAAAGAGTTCAAAAGTTTTGCAGAGACTATGGCAGAAAATAATTCCTCAGCTCTGATTGATGCATTGACCCTTGTTATGAAAGATTTTAATGCAAAGATCAATGAGCAGTTCGGTGAAAATTTCAAACACTTGAATGAGGCTGTTGGTTCAATGGTAATATGGCAGCAGAATTATAAGGAACATGTTGAAAAACTAACGGCTAATTTTGAAATACTTGTAATGGGTTATCAGAAATCAGAACAAACTCTTGAAACGATAGTTGATAATTCCCAAAAATTTTCAGGTATCGCAGAAAATCTTGAGAAAACAATGAATATGATGAGCCAGCAGATGAAATTTTTAAATGAAGGGCTCAAGGCTTTTTCAGAAATGGCATCAGATGCAGGAAAGGCAATGCCTGCAATTGAGGAAAACCTGAATGCTCTAACTAAGGGCTTTGCCGAGAACGCAGCAAAAGTTATTGATGACTCTGGAAATTTTATTTCAGATATTACAAAAAAATGGGATGAACTTTTCATAAACCTTGAAGAGAGACTCGGAAATCAGGTTGATATTCTTGATAAGGCATTAGAACAGGAATTGACTAAAGCCCTGAGTTCAATGGGCGGACAACTAGCCTCCCTGTCAAGACAATTTGCTGAAGATTATGGACCATTGACAAGGGAGCTTGGAAGAATAGTTGAAATAGCCAAAAATATTGAATCATGAAAAACGACCCATTCAGACAAAAAAATATTGAAGACCACTGGCTCTCAGTTTCAGATATGATGTCTGGACTTATGGTGATATTTCTATTTATCTCAGTTGCCTATATGATATCAGTTATAAAAGAGAAGGAAAAAATAAAAATTGAAAAGGATGCTATCAGTGAAATTGCTATTACCTATAATAAAACACAGGGGAGATTGATAAGGAACCTTAATAATGAATTCAAAGGTGACCTTAAGAAATGGGATGCTGAGATAGACAGCAAAAAACTTTCAATAAAATTCAACTCTCCGGAAGTATTTTTTGATCAGGGAGATTTTAAGATTAAGCAGAAATTTTCTGATATCCTGTCTGATTT
>JAOZTV010000031.1:3838-16099 GCA_029939015.1 Candidatus Aminicenantota bacterium | reverse complement strand
GTTCACAAAAAAATATAAAAGCGTTAAATGAAGAATTTTTCTTCTAAAGAAATAAATAAAAATACCGATATAACAATTGAGACTATATAGTGTCTCAGTTGAAAGGGAGGAAATATGAAAGTATATAACAATATTGAGAATGTTAATACTGAGTTTGTTAAAAACAATCTTTCAAAAAAAGATAGTAAATCGGGTAAAGCAAATGCCTATAATACTGAAGACAGTGTAGAGCTATCTTCAGAGCTTAATAATTTAAAAGATTTAAAAAATCAAACAGCAAACATGGGTAGTATAAGTCAGGGAAAGGTAAACGGAATAAAGCTTCAGGTAAATGATGGTACATATAAAATATCAAGCGAAAATATTGCTGAAAAAATAATTGATGAACACATAATAAAATAATATAAATTATATGATGGTGAATTATGTCAATTGGAAGATTAAGAAAAGTCGGCAAGATGAGGTATCCAACAGTAAGGAGGAGTACAGATATACTTCAGCCTGAAAGTGGTGACGTTGACTATTCAGAAGCCTTAAAAGAGGTTGACAAAGAAAAAGCAAGAGCAATCGCAGAAACAGAAGATATTAGTCAAAAATTGATTAAGGATAATGAAGAAAGGGAGAAGTTTAAAAAAAAAAAACAAGATGCTGATGATGACGAGAACGAAGAAGATGAAGAGTTTCACATTGATATTCAAGCTTAAAATAATAATTAACAGGTTTTAAAGTAGTAAATCTCTTGATTTTAAAATAAAAAATTTATATAATATAATTATGGAAAGAGATATAAAAGCAATTATATTAATGTTGTCTTCACAGGCTATGATAAATCTTGGGATAATTCCTGATCCAGTGTCAAAAAACACTGATGTGCAATTGGAAAAAGCTGAGATATTTATCGACTTATTGGCTGTGTTAAAAGCTAAAACAAAGGGTAATTTGAGTGAGGACGAACAGAATTATTTTGATGAGGTTTATGAAAATATAGTAGCTGTTCACAACAAAATTAAAAACGATTAGGGGTAATTATGAGAAAATATTTAATAATATTCTCTGTTTTATTATTAGTTTTACCAGTTTTGTCAGATACAAATCCGTGGGGTAATTTAGACCTTATTTTTTATTATGATGCAAATGGTCAAAGAGAAAAGGTTATTGAAAACCTTGATAAGATTGAATTGTCTGCTTTAGTAAGAGGCGATAGACAAGAAATTGTCAAAAAATTAATTGATTTTGCTGATTCAAAACGAGTACAGGATACGGCTATATCAAAAATTATATACTCAAAGGTTTTAAAGGATGTACCTGAGTACTGGCATATTCAAAATAAAATATCTGATATTGATGACAATGGACTACTTTCAAATATAAAAGGAACTCTGCCTCAATTATTTAAGATTTCAAAAGACTTCAATTCATCTTTCTTATTCTTGAATATATTTGTAAATTCTTTATTATATGCTTTATTGTTTGTTCTATTTATTTATTCTATTGTTTTTTTAATAAAATATTTTATGCTATTTGCAAATGACCTCCTAATTGATTCTCATGGAGATTTTTCATTTAAAAAAGTTTTACTGTTATTAAGCCTTTTTATATGGCCGGTCTTATTTTTTTCAGGCTGGGCTATATATCCTTTTTTAATATTTGGTGTTTTATATAAATATATGTCAAACTCGGATAAAAAATCGATATTTACTCTTTTTATTATAGCAATAATCATATTGTCAGTTTTTAGTTTTAACAGTGTCTTATCAGAACATTATAAAAGTGATACATTCAAAATTGACAGACAATTATATAATGGAAATTATGACTCTAAGAATTATTCTAGATTGAGTAATGAACAAAAGACATTATACGCTCTTATAGAATATGAGAGAAAGGATTTTGGAAAATCACTCGATATTCTTAATAATGTAGATAGTGAATATTATTCTGCAACAGGTTCTATTTTATTAGGTAATTTGTTTTATAATAAGTATATAAATGGTAGTGATAAAGATGAACAAAACTTGTCAAAAAGTAAGGATTATTTATTGCAGGTATTAAGGCAGGACGAAAAAAATGAAATAGTTTTAAATAATTTAACACTTGTTCTTTTAAGAGATCAACAGGATGAAAATGAACAAAAAGTATTTGATTCTTATGTTGACCAGTATCCATATTTGTCAAATTATAAACACTTAGTGCTAGATCTTAAAAGTCCGATTATCAATAAACATTATTTATGGAAAAAACTTTTTTTACTATCTGAAAACTCATTTAATCCTATAAAATTTACTACGAGTGTTGTCGTTAAGCTGACAACATTGCCATTAATTTATTATATATTGATATTCTTCCTTTACATAAAATTTTTACATAAGCTATTTACTGCTCTTGGTGAGAGTACTACCTGCTCAAAATGTTCAAAAATTATTAAGAAGAAAACTATTCATAAATCATATCGGTTGTGTGAGGATTGTCATCAATTGTTTTTAATAAAAGATGTTATTTTTTTAGAGGCGAAATTGTTGAAAGAAAATGAAATAAAGAAAAAGAATTTTCATGGATTTATTAAAAAAACTATACTATCGATTGTTATTCCTGGTTTAAATTTTAATTATAGAGATAAGACTAATTTATTTCTGACATTATCAATGTTTTTATATTTCTTTATTATCTTTGGATATACTGGTATAGCTAGTTTTAATTCTCTTGGATTGCCTGTCCCTTTTGTTTTCTATATATCGGGGTTAATATCTTCAGCATTGTATCTGGTATTAAATATAACTTCAATTATGGGGGAAGATTATGGCGTTTAAGGGCACATTAAGAGAATTTAAGGTTCCAGATATTTTGCAATTAGTTTCATTACAAAAAAAGACTGGAGTATTGACCTTTACTAGTCCAGAAGGTTTTATAACATTTATTATTGAAGATGGAATGATTGTTGGCGTTGATGCTTTTCCTCGTAAAATTGAAACAAGAGTAGGAAATGTGCTTGTCAAACAGGATCTTATTTCTAAAGAAATGTTGAAAAGGGCTCTTGATATTCAAAAAAAAAAAGGAAAAAAAATTGGTGAAATTCTTCTTGAAATGAAAATTGTTGAAGAGGATACTATTGATAAAGCTCTTAAAAATCAAGCTGTAGAAATAATTTTATCACTTTTTAAATGGAAGAGTGGAGAGTATAATTTTAAAGTAATGGAATTTATTGACTTGGGAATGAAGAGTCTTGAACCAATTCAAATAGATGGTTTAATTATGGAAGGAGTTCAGATGCTTGACGAATGGCCTCTTATAACAGAATTAGTACCCAATGATAATATTATCTTTGAACCTACAGAAATTGAATCAAAGAATATTGAAATAATTGATGAAACTGCAGATGAAATGTCATCAACTGAGAAAGTTTTTCTTAACGAAACAGAGGTTGGATTATTAAAATACATTAATGGTAAAAACAGAGTAAAGGATCTTGTAGAATTGGGTGTTTTTACAAAATATAAGGTATATAAAAGTCTTTATAATCTTATCCAGAAAAAGATCATACAAAAGAAAGAAAGATCAGCTATTGATGATTTTGAAAAAAATAAGAGTGAAGAATTATTGTATGAGCGTATTGACGAATCAAGAAAAAAAATCAATTATATGTTTTATCTTTTGATAATATTTTTTCTATTAATGTTTGTTTTAAATTTTTTTTCACCTTTTGAGCCTTTTTTTGAAGGGAATATTTTAATAGACCAGGAACTAATTGATGTTTTTTTATAAATATTAAAATTACATATGACATCTAAAAACGTTATTGCTATTGGCAATTTTGATGGTTTTCATCTTGGACACAAAAAAATAATTGCTGAGTTGTTACGCATTAGTAAAAGAGAACTTTTAATGCCGGTTTTAGTAACTTTTTCGCCTAATCCAAAGGTTTTTTTTAATACAGAAACAAAATTGATTCTTACTGATTTGCAAAAGAAAGAATTTATAATAAATCTTGGTATTTCACAATTTTCATTTATGGATTTTAATAATATATCAAAAATACCAGGAAGACAGTTTATTATTGATAAATTGATTAAAGATTTGAAGATGGAACACCTCGTAGTTGGGTATAATTTTAAATTTGGTAAAAACAGAGATTGTGATATTGCAACATTAAAAAAACTTTCAATGGAATTCGGATTTGGCTTAACAATTATTGCACCTGTTTTATTAGATAATGAAAAAATATCAAGTACCCTTATCAGATGTAAAATAAAAGAAGGAAAAATTGAAGAAGCTACAAAATTATTAGGGTATAGACCTTTTATTGACGGGATTGTCTCTCAAGGAATTGGAAGGGGGAAAAAATTAGGCTTTCCAACAATAAATACCATTAGTGATAATAAATTGCTTCCAATGGGTGTTTTTCAGACTTCTGTTCAATATGAAAATGAATTATATGATTCAATAACAAATATTGGAGTAAATCCTACTTTTAATGAGAAAAACAAAAAAGACTTGAAAATAGAAACGCATATACTGAACTTTAAAAAGTCGCTTTATGGAGAATTAGTTAGAATATTTTTTAAAAAAAAAATTAGAGATGAAAAAAAATTTAAATCAGAAAAGGAATTAATTGAACAAATAAAACAGGATATAGGTTGACAAAAAATACTATTATTGGTTATCATTACGCTTAATGGTTTTTGGTTAAGGCTATTCGTCGAAATAATCGTTCAATTTAGGTCTTACATTTTAAAATTCAGGAGTTAAAATAATGGAAAAAGAAGAAAAAGAGAAAACAAAAAAAAAAGTTGTTGTTGCAAAAGATGAAGTAAAAAAGAAAACAGTTGCTAAGAAAAAAGTTGTTGCAAAGAAAGATGATAGCAAAAAAACTGTAAAAAAAACATCAGCTAAGAAAGAAACAAAAAAAGAAGTAAAAACGGAAAACGCAGAAAACAAAAAGGTAAAAGAAGATAAGAATATAGATGCTTTGAAAAAAACTTTTACAATTACCGTTCCAAATTCTGAAATTGAAAAAAGCGTTAATGAGATTGCAGAAAAATATTCTTCAGATATGAAAATGTCTGGTTTTAGAAAAGGAAAGGTACCTGCTGAGTTATTAAAGACAAGATATAAGGGTGCTCTTAATGAAGAAGCATTAAATAAAATCGTAGAAGAATATGTCTTTAAGAAAATTGAAGCAGATAAGATGAGAATAGTTTCACAACCTGCAATTGACAATATTGATCATAAAGAAGGTAAAGATTTAACAGCAGAAGTTACAGTTGAAATTTTCCCTGAATTCGATTTACCTGAATTAGAAAAGATTGAAGCTGAAGTGTCTGTAAAAGATTTGAAAATTGATGCTTATGATGAGAAGAAGCAGATTGAATTGATCTTAAATTCAAGAAAAAGAGCTGTTAGTGTTAAGGATAAGGCGATTAAGGATGAAGATATCGTTGGTTTTAATTTACAGACAAAAATACTTAAAACTAAGAGAATGACACCAAGAGTTGAAGAATCTGTTGAAATTTTAAAAGATAGAGAATTTTATATTAAAGATATAAATAAAGAATTACTGGGCAAAAAAGAGGGCGATGAGTTTTCTTTTGAAAGAGAATACCCAAAAGATTATAGTAAAAAAAAATGGGCAGGCGAAAAGGTTGAACATCTTTTAAAAATCATAAGAGTTCAGGAATATTTTACTCCTACATTGGATAAAAAAACCCTGGAAGAACTTGGTTTTAAAACCGAGGATGCACTTAAGAAAAAACTGAAAGAAGAATTTGAAACTCATTCAAAAAACCAATTGGATGAAGTAAAGAATAATAAAAGGATAGAAAAATTACTTGCCAGTGTTGAATTCCCAATTCCTGAATCTCTTATTCTTAAAGAAATTGAGCGAATTGAGAAAGACCCTCAGGCTGGTTCATTGATATTTGACAAAGAATTACTTAGAAAAAAGGCAGAGGAATCTGTGAGATTTTCTTTAATTCATTTTGAAATTCAAAAAAAATACGAAGTTGATGCAAATGCTGATGATGTAGAGGCTGAATATAAAAAAATGTCTGAACAGTTTGGTATGCCTGTAAAAGAAATTAGAAAATATTATTCAGCTAAGGAACAAAAAGAGAGCTTGAAAGATAGAATTAAGGGTGAAAAAATTTCTGAGATTATTAAAGAAAAGATTAAAATCAAGGAGATTAAATAATGCCTTTAATACCTGTTGTTGTTGAACAAAGTGGTAATGTTGAAAGAGCTTATGATATTTACTCCAGGCTTTTAAAAGATGGTATTATTTTCCTTGGTTCTGCAATAGATGACTCAGTTGCAAATGTGATTGTTGCTCAACTATTATTCTTAGAAGCAGAAGACCCAGATAAAGATATTTCTATATATATTAATTCGCCGGGTGGAGTAATAAGTTCAGGTATGGCAATTTATGATACTATGAAGTTTATAAAGAATGATATAGTCACTATCTGTATTGGTCAGGCAGCTTCAATGGGTGCTTTACTATTAACCGGTGGTACAAAGGGCAAGAGGTTTATCTTGTCTAATTCAAGAGTATTGATACACCAACCTCTTGGTGGAGCACAGGGACAGGCGACTGACATTATAATACAAGCAGAAGAAATCAAGCGAATTAAAGATATGACAATTGATATCCTTGCAGGTAATACAGGACAGACGAAAAAGAAAATTGGTGCAGATATTGAAAGAGATTATATAATGAATGCAGAAGAAGCCGTCAAATACGGTATTGTTGACAAAGTAATTAAGGATAGAAATAGTATTAAAATGTAATTTTTAGAATAAATTAGGAAAATAATAATGACAAAAAAATCAAGAAAAGATAGTGCATGTAATTTTTGTGGGATTAAACAGGATATAGCTTATAAATTAATTGCAGGACCTGGAGTTTTTATTTGTGATGAATGTACCAAGGCTGCGTATAATCTTATTTTTAATAATAAGGATGGTAGTATAGTTGAAAATGAAAATGAATTTGACGTATTGATACCCGAAGAAATAAAAAAAAAGTTAGATAAACACGTGATTTCTCAGTCGATGGCAAAAAAAAAACTAGCTGTAGCTGTTTATAATCATTTTAAGAGAATAAACAATCTTAGTAAAAAAAGTGATGTTGAAATTAAAAAGAGTAATGTTTTATTAATTGGACCAACTGGGACAGGAAAAACCTTGCTTGCCGAAACACTTGCAAATATACTGAATGTACCCTTTGCTATTGCTGATGCAACGACTTTAACTGAAGCGGGATATGTTGGTGAAGATGTTGAAAATATTTTACTGAAGCTTTATCAGGCTTCAGGAGAAGATATCAAAAAGACAGAACATGGGATAATCTATATTGATGAAATTGATAAAATATCAAGACGAAGTGAAAATACTTCTATAACAAGAGATGTTTCAGGTGAGGGCGTTCAACAGGCCTTATTGAAAATTGTAGAGGGTACAGTTGCAAGTGTTCCTCCAATGGGTGGTAGGAAGCATCCTCATCAGGAGTTTCTGAAAATTGACACCAAAAACATTCTTTTTATTGCCGGTGGTGCGTTTGTTGGGCTTGATAAGATAATTAAGAGAAGGTTAAAAAAAAATCAAATTGGTTTTAGTAATAAAAATGCAAAAGTATTGGACGATGAAATTTATAAGAAAGCAGGTACAGATGATTTAATAAAGTTTGGTCTTATTCCTGAATTAATTGGTAGGTTTCCAGTAACTTCTGTTTTAGAAGAGTTAACTGAAGAAGACCTTTTAAAGATACTTACTCAACCTAAGAATGCAATAACTAAACAATATCAGGCTCTTTTTGCTTTAGACGGGATTGAAGTTGAATTTAAGAAATCAGTACTTGAAAAAATAGTTAAAGAGGCTGTTAATAGAGAAATTGGTGCAAGAGGTTTAAGGGCAATTTTTGAAGAATTAATGCTTGATATAATGTATGAGACACCATCAAAAAAGGATAAAATCGATAAACTTATAATTGATGACGGCTTTTTGAAAAAAGCAAAATGGATAGCTTAGATCATACAAAATTTCCACTTATTTCTTTAATTCCACTCAGGGAACTCATTGCCTTTCCTTCAACAATAATTTCCCTGCTAATTGGAAGAGAAAAATCAATAAATTCTTTGAAATATGCATTAGATAGACAAGAAGGATTGATATTTCTTGGTATTCAAAAAGATCAACTTGACGAGTCCCCAAATCTTAATTCAATTCATAGAATTGGTTTAATTGCAAAAATTGAAAAAGAATCTAAGCAGGAAGCAGGAAAATACAGAGTTATAATCAAGGGGTTGGAGCGAGGACGAATACTTGAATCTTTTACAGATACTGAAGATGATATTGATTTTGTTAAGGTTGAAATATTAAGTGAAGTTAGAGACCGAAAAGATGCAGAATTGGAACTTTCAATTAAATTGCAGGAATTGTTTGAAAGTTATTTAAGAAAAAGGCTTGTAAATCCCAAGGATGGATATAAGGAAATAAGTACTGACGATTTATCAGCCGTTTCAGATATAATTGCCTCGGTTATTAATATACCTTTAAGCGTAAAACAATTGCTTCTTGGAGAATTGAATGTATATAATAGGGCTATTAAGGTTTATAATATACTTAAGAAAGGTGTTTTGGGTGTTAATGATAGCAGAGCCAAACAACAGGTTTTTAAACATGATGATTCTGATTCAGGCGAGGATGAAATAGAGGATTATAAAAAAAAAATAACAAAAAAGAATTTACCTGAGAGAGTTAAAAAATATGCAGACGAGGAATTGAATAAATTATCTAAAATGCCTCTATATTCTGCTGAGAGTTCTGTCTCAAGAAATTATATAGACTGGTTGCTGGACATTCCTTGGACTGTTTTTGATATAAATAATATTAATATAGGTAAGGCAGAAAAAACACTTGATGAGGATCATTATGGTCTTACAAAGGTTAAAGACAGAATACTTGATTATATCGCAGTTTTACTTCATACAAAAAAACCGGTTGGTGAAATTCTATGTTTTGTAGGTCCTCCAGGTGTTGGTAAAAGTTCATTGTCAAAATCAATTGCAAGAGCTTTGGGTAGAAAATTCACTCGTATTTCGCTTGGTGGAGTAAAGGATGAGGCAGAAATAAGAGGGCATAGAAGGACATATATTGGTGCATATCCTGGGCAGATAGTCAAAGGATTGAAAAAAGCAAAATCATTGAATCCTGTATTCTTATTAGATGAAATTGACAAACTTAATTCGGATTTCAAGGGAGATCCTGCCTCTGCATTACTTGAGGTTCTTGACCCTGAACAAAATATGGAATTTATTGATCATTTTCTGGATATAGAAATGGATCTTTCAAAGGTTTTTTTTATAACAACTGCGAATTCTCTGTCAACAATATCTCATGCATTAAGAGATAGGATGGAAATAATTGAAATATCTGGTTATACAGAAAAAGAAAAACTGGGAATAGCAAAAAAATATCTTATTAAAAAACGAGCTGAAAAAAACGGTTTAAAAAACAATGAAATTAAGTTTGAAGATGAATTGCTATTGAAAATAATAAATGAATACACAAGGGAGTCTGGTGTCAGAGAACTTGAGCGTGTAATTGCAGTTATACTAAGAAAGATTACAAGACATATAGTACAGGATAAGAAAAAATATTCTTCTATAGCTCCTTTTATATTAACAGAAAAACTCTTAATCAAATATCTTGGTGCACCAAAATATGGTTCTCAAAAGACTATTGGTATTGGTGAGGTTGGGGTATCAGTTGGGCTTGCATGGACTCAGGTAGGCGGAGATATTCTTATTATTGAGGCAAGGTTATTAAAAGGCAAGGGAAAGCTTATAATGACCGGGCGACTTGGTGAAGTAATGAAAGAATCTCTTGCAACTGCCTTTACTTATGCAAAACTAAAATTGGAAGAATTAGATTTTGATACAACTAAACTGGATAAATATGATATTCATCTGCATATTCCGGAAGGTGCAGTCCCGAAAGAAGGTCCTTCTGCGGGTGTTACACTTGCCTTGTCAATAATATCTTTAATTACAGGGATTCCAGTAAAGAGCAAATTTGCAATGACTGGAGAAATTACTTTAAGAGGAAAAGTTTTGCCTGTGGGTGGTATTAAAGAAAAAATACTTGCTGCACATAGATATGGTATTAAAAACATTCTAATTCCTTATGAAAATAAAAAAGATTATGAAGAAGATATTGATAAAGATATTAAGGATGACATACAAATACATTTTATTGACAATATGGATGAACTTTTAAATCTGGTACTTGAGAACAAACTGGTTTTAAAAAATATAAATAATAAAATTTTGAAAACATCAGTTTCAGTTGGAGTTCATTAGTTTTTCGTTGTAAGAGATAGAGTAAAAACATATAAAAAAGTAATAGGGGTTATGAATAGGTGTGAAAATGATTATAAAAAAATCTGAATTATTTAAGACAGTATTTAATAAGGGACAATTGGTTGACGATGATATCCCAAAAATTATTGTTATGGGTAGGTCTAATGTAGGAAAGTCATCTTTAATAAATAAAATACTTCATAGAAAAAAACTGGCAAAATCAAGTTCAAGACCGGGTAAAACAGTAAGTATTAATTATTATATGATAAATGATGGGTTTCAGATAGTTGATTTACCTGGTTATGGGTATGCGAAAATTTCCAAAACTGAGAAAAAACGTGTTGAAATTTTATTTAATGATTTCTTTCATTCTGTCAGAAATGTTAAAATTGTTTTAATTCTGATAGATTCACGGAGAGGTTTTTTAGATAATGATATAGAAGCTTTATCAAAGGTGATGGATAAAGATTTTAAAATATTGACAATTTTAACAAAGAGTGATAAACTTAAAAAATCAGAGTTACAAAAACAATTAAAAGATCTCAAAGATAAATTCGATCTTGTTGCAGTTCCATTTACAATAAAAAACGAAACAGGAATGGGAAAAACATTAACTATGTTAGAAGAAGCATTAAAGGAGTAAAAATGTATTCATTAAAAGAATTAAAAGGTGCAGAGCCTGAAGAATTAAAAAAAATCATAAAGAAATTTGAATTAAAAGAGGAAGATATCGGAGTTGACAATGAGCTTTATTTCAGTATTTTAGATGCTCAGGCTAGGGCAAATGGTAAGTTGTTTGCCGAAGGTGTAATTGAAGTATTAAATGAGGGATATGGGTTTTTAAGATATCTTGAAAATTCTTATCTTTCCAGTGGAGATGATATATATGTTGCTCCTGGATTCATCAATAAATTTGATGTTAGAACAGGTGATACTATATCAGGGTCAGTAAGACCACCAAAGGGTAGTGAAAAGTACTTTGCTTTAATAGGTATTGAGGGAATTAATTCAGAAGATCCTGACTATGTTGTCAAATTAAGAAAAAATAAAAGATTTGAAAAACTTACTCCAATTTATCCAGAAGAGAGAATTATTCAGGGAACAGGTCAGGATGATATTATGGGTAGGGTAATGAATTTGTTAACACCTATTGGAAAGGGACAGAGGGGTGTAATTGTTGCTGCTCCAAGAACCGGTAAAACTATGATTTTACAGAGTATTGCAAAATCCATTGAGGTAAATCACCCGGAAATTGCATTGATAGTTTTATTAATAGATGAAAGACCTGAAGAAGTTACAGATATGAGCAGAAGTGTAAGGGGTGAGGTAGTTGCTTCAACTTTTGATGAAATGCCTTCGAGACATACAAAGGTTGCTGACATTGTAATTGAAAAAGCTAAAAGAATGGTTGAGATGGGACAGGATGTTGTAATCCTATTAGATTCAATTACAAGACTTGCAAGAGCCCATAATGCAACAACTCCTCCATCAGGTAAGGTCTTGTCAGGTGGTGTTGATGCGAATGCATTGCATAAACCTAAAAAATTTTTTGGAGCTGCACGTAATATTGAACACGGTGGTAGTTTAACAATTCTTGCAACTGCTCTAGTTGATACTGGAAGTAGAATGGATGAAGTTATATTTGAAGAATTTAAAGGTACTGGTAATATGGAAATAAATCTTGATAGAAGACTTGTTGATAAGAGAGTATTTCCTGCTATTGATATATTCAAATCAGGTACAAGAAAAGAAGAACTACTAATACCATCAGATGAACTTAATAAGATTTGGGTATTAAGAAAGGTATTAACTCAGATGTCAGAAATTGAGGCGATGGAATTATTAATAGAAAAATTAGCAAAAACAAAAACTAATGATGAATTTATTATGAAGATGTCTCAGGGGATGT
>JAOZTV010000031.1:0-3738 GCA_029939015.1 Candidatus Aminicenantota bacterium | reverse complement strand
ATGATTATTGATTTTGATGGATTATTGGATGAGGCTAAAAAAGTAAAGAATGCTGTTGTTGGTGTGCCATCTCCTGAAGATGCAACTTCAATTAAGACTGTTATTGATGTTAAGCAAAAGGGTATTGCAGAATTTATTCTTTGTGGAAATAAAGAAAAAATTGAAAAATTATTATTGGAAAATAAAGGTAATATTGAAGATTTTGAAATAATACAGGCTGATACGGAAGAGGAAGCTGCAAAGGAAATTGTCAAGCTTGCTAATGAGGGTAGGGTACAAGTAATCTTAAAAGGTTTTCTTGCTACTGCTTCATTAATGAAACCAATTCTTGACAAAGAAACAGGTTTAAGAACAGGCAATCTATTATCTGATATCTTAATTGTAGAAAACCCAGCGGATAATTATAAGGGCCTTCTTGGTATGTCTGATGGTGGATTAAATATTCTGCCAAATCTCAAACAAAAAAAAGAAATGATAGAAAATGGAGTGAAAGTATTTCATAAACTAGGTTATAATACTCCAAATGTTGGAATAATGACAGCTGTTGAAAAAGTTAAAGACTCTATGCCTTCAACTATTGACGCAAAAGCTCTTACAGAAATGAATGAGAAAGGTGAAATATCAGGCTGCAATGTCTATGGACCTTTAGCACTTGATATAGCCGTATCAAGAGAGGCAGCAGAGCATAAGGGTATAACAAACCCAGTTGCAGGTATGGTACACATAATGATAGTACCAAATGTAGAGTCAGGTAATCTATTAGGAAAATCTTTTACATATTATTTGAAAATTCCGGTAGCTCATGTTGTTATGGGTGCCAAAATCCCTATTTTAATTCCCTCAAGAAATGAAAGTGAAGTTGACAAATTATATTCAGTAGCTCTTGGAGTAATAATAAGCAATAATGGATAAATTGGTAATTTCGTGAGATGTGAGACGTGAATTGTGAGTAGAAAAACATTTTTAAGGTTTTTTTTACTTCTTTTAATTTTCAATATTAACTTCGTAGGTATTCAATCTGTTTCAGCTCAACTTTCAACTCCAATTTCTGCAAAAAATAGTCTTCTTTTACAGGTTAGAAAAAATCTTAAAAACGCTTCTCCCTTTTATTTAAATTTCAAACAACAGGTATTTGATGATTCTGATATGATAACTGAAGAATCAGGAAATATTCTATTTGTTGATATTAATAGGATAAAATGGGTATATAATGATCCTGAATATAAGGTTTTTCTGATTAATAAAAATAAGTATGAATTTTATGATAAAGAGAGTAATCAACTAACAAAAGGAAGGATAAAAGAAAATCGTCAAAAATGGATATGGCAGATTCTCTTTTCAAATTCAATTGCAGATGAAATAGTTTGTAATGAAGAAAAAAAAATAATATCAATTATAAACAAAAAAGAAGACATTGACTTCAAAGTTTATATAGACAAAAATGGGCTTCCCCAGAAGGTATTGCAACAGCAGGTTGCAGGTCTTAAATATATTTATTTTTTTGAGAATTACAAAGTAAAATATAAATATAAGAAAAATGTTTTTGACTTGAATTTACCCAAAGATATTGATATTGTAGATATGGAAAGAAATTAGTGAAGAGTTTAGTAAATATAAAGAACTCTTATAATCTTTCCTATTCCTTCCTCTCAATTCCCTTTTTACTGATATATAATATAAAACCAGCTGTGCTGGGAAACTTTTTTGGAGATTATCCGTATAATGACTTATGATGAAGATCAGTTACTTATAAAAAAAGTACTGAAAGGAGATAAGAGGTCGTTTGAGGGATTGATGGAAAAGTATAATAAGAAAATTTATACCTATGTTTATAGAATGGTCAGGAACGAAGAGACTGCTGTAGAACTAACACAGGATTTTTTTTTAAAGATATATAATGTGTTACATAAGTATAATTTTGAATATAAATTTACAACATGGGCTTATAGGATATGTTATAATCTAGTTATTGACCATATAAGGAAAAACTCTCATAAGATTGACTCTCTTGATGGTGATAGTGTAAACGAAAAGAGAATGGTTGATAACGATAATTATATCAAAGAAAACTCTGAGGCTAATCTTGAAAAAGAACAGATTGGAGAGCATTTATGGAAAGTTGTTGGCAGTATCCCTGATAAATATAAAGAATTAATATTGCTTAGATATATTGAAAACTTAAAATATGAAGATATAGCAAAAATAACTGAAATTCCTGTTGGAACAGTGAAAAATAGAATTTTTAAAGCTAAGGAAATTCTAAGAAAGGAGATGGAGTATAATGAATTGTTTAACTGATAAAAAAATTCATGATATAGCGGAACATTCAAGTGTTGAATATGATAAAAAAGGAAAAAATGCACATATTGAAAACTGCAAAGATTGTAGTAAAAAATTTGAGCAATATAAATTATTAGATGAAAATTTAGATAGTGGATTATTGATGGAACCTCCAGTTTCAATTGCAAAATTTGTTATGTCAAAAATTCTTGCAAAAAATCCATCGTTTCAATCGGTAATACTCTCAATTCTATTTAGTATTTCTACAATTGTATTTTTAATATTTACCTATTATGGATTTGCAAAAGATAGCCTTTTAAAAGGAGTTATAGCAACAGGAAATTTTGCCTTAAATGGACTTCAATCTATAATACTGGCTCTATCTGCATTATTGGATTATTCAATAGTCTTTGTAAAAACTATCAATAAATTGACTAAAATAATTCTCGGTGTTGGAGCAGACGCTGAATTAATTGGGTTACTTTTTGTTGTTATATTTACAGGCATTTTTTTTACTTTTCATAAATTAGTTTCAAGGGTTAAATTGTCTAAAGGAATATAGGGGAAATTTAAAAGATGAAGAAAATATTCATTGTTTTGTTTATATTGATATTGGGTTTTGCAAGCCTTGAGATTTTTGCAGAAGAAGAGTATAAATTTATAAAAGATATTGAAATTAAAAAAGGCAATGTTTTTAAGGGTAATATTGTTTCTATTGAAGGTATTATCAAAATTAATGGATCTGTTTCTGAATCAATAATAATACTTGGTGGAAAAATTGAACTTAATGGAAATATTAATGGTGATGTTATATGTATTGCCAGTGTAGTTATAATTGGGGATAAATCAAAGATTGGTGGCGACCTAGTAATATTAGGCGATGCTCCAAAACAGAATGATGGAGAAGTTTTGGGTAAATATCATCTTTTTGAGTTGGATTTGAAAAAAATACGAGAAAAAATACTTCCGATTTTAACAGGCTCAAATAGTTTTTTTATTATTAATCTTATTAAAACTGTATTATGGTTTATACTAGTATTAATTATTTTTGCAGCATTTACAAATAAGATATATACAGCAGAAGGTTTTCTAAAAAATGACCCAAAAAAAGTAGGTATAGTCAGTGCTCTTGGGATTATTTCTTTTATTGCATTATTGGTAATATTTGTACTTTTAAGCTTCTTAATTATTGGTATACCATTCTTGTTTTCGTTATTTGTTTTTTACTTTGTTGTATTAACTTTTGGACGTACAGTCTTTCTATATTTTATTGGCAAAAATATTGCAAATTATATTAAAATTAAAAATATTTCTCCAGTTCTTTACCTTTTTATAGGATTCTCAATTTACGTTCTCTTACTTTTCATTCCTTATGGTGGAAGGATAATCCTCTTAGGGTTTAATATAATAGAGTTTGGAATAGGTTTAAGTTATTTCTTTAGAAAGAGGCTTAAGTTT
>JAOZTV010000252.1 GCA_029939015.1 Candidatus Aminicenantota bacterium | reverse complement strand
GCAAAAATAAATGTCAGGATTAATAAATATAGAAATAAATATATGGTGAAAAGAATTATTAAAAAACTAAAAAAAGGAAAAAGGGTATTTGTAGTTGTAGGCAAAAGCCATGTACTAGAACAGGAAAAAATTCTCCTTTCAAAAATCCGTAAAATGTCATGAAAAAAGATGTAAATAAGAATTAAATTATTATATGTAGTACTTGCCCTGATATTGGATCTATGTGTCTTGCATAAAGTATTTTATCTGTGTATCCAATCCATATTTCAGTCTTATCATTTAAAATATAAACGTATATATGGATTCCAGAGCCTATGTCTTTTTCCGGTTCTCCAAACGTTTCAACTATTTGAGAATAATTCATACTTATTATTAAATTATCCTGAAAATATTTTAAATCATTTTTTGTTATATCAAGTGTTTTGCAGGCTAAAACTGAAAGAATGGATAACAATATTACTGTATATAAAAGTCCAATCATTCTAATTTTTAATTCATTAATAACCATTTTTTCACCTCTTATAAATAATAATATAAAAAAACTTATGTATTTACTATAGGTAAAATACCTAAATAATAAATATTTGTATTTTAAATATTATACTAACCAAACATAGGTATAAAGCCTCATAATACAAAATAGGTATTTTACCTATATAAAAAAGAGGTCTATTACTGTAATATTTAAAATATGAAATTATTTAAAATAATTAATATTTTAGTATTTATTTTAATATTAAATAATGCATTTTTATTTGCTCTGGAATTTATTTTAGCGAAAAATAATTTCCCAGTTCTTAAAGGATTATATTTTGGTCAAAAGCTCACTGAAAATTCAACTCAAATATTTGCACCAGGATTAATCTCAACCAAAGCAGAGGAATTCGGAATTACTTTTTCTCCAGATAGGAAAGAATTATACTTTTCTCGTAAAAATAATAAAACTAACAAATTTGAAGTTTTCTATAGCAAATTGCATAATAATATCTGGACATTCCCATCTAAGGCTGTTTTTCTCGGATCACAAAGTAATGCAGAACCAAATTTTTCTCCTGATGGCAAAACACTTTATTTTGGAAGACCGGTATTTAAAAAACAAAAATGGACTTCTGAAATTTGGTTTGTCAATAAAATGGAAAATAAATTTAGCAATCCAAAAATATTATTTGATGGAATGTATTTAACATCAACAAAAAGTGGGACAGTATTTTTTACAGATGTATCTAAAGGAATGGGCAAAGGTGATATTGTATGTTTATTAATAAATGGAAGAAAGAAATTAAAACCAGTCAAAATTAGTACAAATATTAATTCAACTTATAATGATGCTCATCCATTTATTGATCCTGATGGATATTATCTGATTTTTGATTCAAATAGACTTGGAGGATACGGAGATAGTGACTTATACATTACTTTTAAACAAAAAAATGGAAAATGGTCTAAAGCAATTAATATGGGTAAGAACATAAATAGTTTTGGATATGATGGTATTCCCAGTATTTCTCCTGATAAAAAGTATTTGTTCTTTTCAAGTGTAAAAAAAAACAAAAATGGACTTACAGATATATATTGGGTTTCTACTAAAATTATTGAATATTTAAGAGTAAAATGTTTAGAATAAATAATATGTAAAATTAAAAAAAGGAGATTAATATGGATAAAAAACTTAAAGTATCAATTTTTATTACAATATTATTTTTTATAACTATGTCAGTTTTTTCCATTGGTTTATTTGTAAATAAAAATTCTATCAGTTTTAAAACAGAAAATTGGAAATTAAAATATGCTAAATTACAAAAACACTTGGGTAGAGATTCACTAATTGGAAGTGCTGAATTAAAAAATGTAGAATTTGAGAATGGAATTATTGAAGTTGATATTTCCGTAGATGGAAGGAGAAGTTATCCTGGAATATTTTTCAGAAAGGGTTCAAAAGGGAATTATGAGAGATTTTATATACGTCCACATAGAGCAGGTCTATATCCTGATGCACTCCAATATATGCCAATGGTTAATGGATCAGAAACCTGGCAGTTATACAGTGGGAAAGATTATACGGCAGGAGCTGTTATTCCAGTTAATAAATGGATCAAGCTTAAAATGGAGATATCAGGAAGTCAGGCTAGAGTATTCTGGGATAATTCCAAAATACCAGATTTGGTGATTAATAATCTGAAACATGGATATAGTAAGGGTAGTATTGGATTGATTGGTCCAAAAAATGGTACTGCACATTTTTCAAATTTTTCATATACAAAAAAAGATGATCTTAAATTTGAAGAATTAAAAAAACTTAAACCAGTTGATGGAGTAATAATGGATTGGGAAATATCCAAGACAATTCCAGCAGACAGACTTAACATAAAAAAACTTTCTTATCCACAGTTTCAAACAATTTTTTATGCTGGATGGAAAAAAGTTAATCCTGAGTCATCAGGATTAGTCAATGTTACTAAATATAATAAAAAAAATAGAGGAAAAAAAGATCTCATTTTGGCTAAGTATGTGTTTCAGTCAGATAAAAAAGAAGAAGTGAGGTTAGATTTTGGATACAGTGATGAAATAAAAGTTTTTTTTAACTCGAGAAATGTATTTTATGGAAATAATGCTTACCAGTTTAGAGATCCTTCATTTGTTGGCATTATTGGTTATCATGATTCTTTATATTTAACTGTTGAAAAAGGTTTAAATGAAATATTATTTATTATAAAAGATTTAAGAGGTGGATGGGGCTTTATGGCTAGGTCAAACAAAAAACTTGTGTCACCAAAAATTATTGAGAACTATACAAAAAAAATATGGGAAACTGATAAAGTTTTGATAACTCCTGAATCTGTTAGATATGATAAAAAAAGAGATATTTTATATGTGTCTAATTATGATATCAAAGGGACTGATTTTAGAAATACAGATGTTAAAAAATATACTGGGTTTATTTCAAAAGTAAAAACAAATGGGGTAATTGAAAAATTAAAATGGGTTACAAATTTAAAAGCTCCTACTGGAATTGGGATTTTTGAGAATTGTTTATATACAACAGAACGTGGAGCATTAGTTAAAATTGATATAAAAACAGGTAAGGTATTAAAAAGATATCCTGTACCTAGTTCTCAGTTTTTAAATGGACTTGCAATTGCAAAAAATGGTGATATTTATATGACTGATACTTCAGGATCTACACCTTTAAAGAGCAGGATTTATAAATTTACAAAAGGTAAGGTAGAGTTATGGATGGAAAATTATGATCTAAATAAGCCAAATTGTGCATTTATAAAAGATGGTCTTTTATATATTGGGAACTCATTTGATGGAGGATTTAAAGCAATAGACTTAAAAACCAGAAAGATAAATGTAATAGCAAGAATGGGTGCAGGCGTAATAGATGGTATAAGAATTGATAATAGGGGCAATTATATTGTTTCTCATTGGAGAGGTCAATTATATAAAATCACTAAAGAGGGAGAAATGGCAAGAATACTTGATACTCAGAAACTAGGGCAAAATATGGCAGGAATTGAGTATATTAAGTCAAAAAATCTTTTAATCATACCAACTTTTATGGGTAATAGACTTGTCGCATATAAACTTGGAGAATAATAAATTTAATTTTTTAGGTATATCCAAAAGTTTTACCTTAAAAAACTTTTGTAATCACTTAAAAAAAAGGAGAAAGATAAAATGAAAACAAACGTTATAGTTTTTACTTTAGTATTAATAACTTTTATAAACTTTGTTTACGGTGAAAAAATAAAAATATTTGAAGAATTTACTGATCCTTCATCTATTGAATTTATAGAAAACAGGTTGTATATTACCGATGGAGTTCAAATTTACATGTACCAGGCAGATAATTTTAAATTAATTAGAAAATTCGGTAAGGAAGGTGAAGGACCTGGTGAATTTATTAAACAGCCTGGCTCTTCAAATCATCTTTATATTGGGATAGAAAAAGATAAAATGCTGGTTTCCTGCAGACATAAGGTTCTTTTGTTCTCTCTTAATGGAGATTTTATAAGTGAGAAAAAAACAATAAAAGGGACAGATTATATACCAATAAGAGGAAATAAATATCTAGGTAAGCAACGTTATATGGAAGATGAAAAATACGGCTGGTCAGCTAATATATATGATAAAGACTTGAAAGTGATAAAGACCCTTGGCAGAAAAGATTCCTGGTTTTCACCAAAAGGTCCTGTGAATATTATTGATGATATGACAATAAGAACTTATGTATCAGATAATAATATAATTGTTGCCGGTGTGAAGATAGATGTTTTTGACTTGAATGGCAAGAGAAAAAAAACTATTGATTATAAATTTGAAAAAATAAGAGTCTCAGAAAAGCATAAAAAAAGTGTTATAGATTATTATAAAAAATCAAATAGATTAAGACCATTTTATGAAAGTATCAAGGATAGAGTTGTTTTCAATAAATATTTCCCTGTCTATAAACGTGCCACTGTTGCTGAAAAAAAAATATTTGTTCAAACTCATAAAAGAATAGGGAATAAGATTAGGTTTGTTATTTTTGATCTTAATGGCGTTTTATTAAAAAAAGTCATGTTGCCATTGGTTGAACAGGATGTTCAAACTACTTATCCAAATACATTTGACAGTAAATATTT
>JAOZTV010000030.1 GCA_029939015.1 Candidatus Aminicenantota bacterium | reverse complement strand
TAGAATAACTGCAATTACAAAAACTACTAAAATACTTAAAATCTTAATTTTCATCATAAACTCCTTTTTTAATGTTTTACTGTTTAATTTTAACAGTATACTAAAACACTGTCAATTTTGTTATTTTATAAATTAAAGTCTTTATATCCATATAATATAGATATATAATCTAAAAATATATTCCATTTTTTTTCTTTACAAAAAAGTTTGTATAGAATAAAATAGTATATTAACAAGGAGGAAATATGAGTAAAGGAATTATGATAGGAATTGGAGTTATATTATTTTTTGTTATTTTAACAGGTGCTTGTGTTATTGGACCTTATAATACAATGGTAACAAAGGATGAGAATGTGAAGGAAAAATGGAGTCAGGTTGAGAATGTTTATCAGAGAAGACTTGATCTTATTCCTAATCTTGTAAATACAGTTAAAGGCTATGCAAACCATGAAAAAGAAACATTTACAGCTGTAACAGAAGCAAGAGCAAAGGCTGGTGGCACAATGAATATATCAGGTGAAACTATAAGTGACCCTGCAGTTTTTCAGAAATTTCAACAGGCACAAAGTTCGCTTGGTGGAGCCTTATCAAGATTAATGGTAGTTATGGAAAAATATCCTGAATTAAAGGCAAATGAACCTTTTATGAAGCTTCAGGATGAATTGGCAGGTACTGAAAACAGAATAGCAGTTGAAAGAAAAAGATTTAATGCCGCAGCAAAAGAATTTAATACATTAATTAGGAAATTCCCAAAGAATATGATAGCTAATATATTTGGTTTTAAATCTCGGCCATATTTTACCGCATCAGAAGGCGCCAAGATTGCACCAAAGGTAGATTTTTCTAAGTAGTTAATAAAGAAGAGGCAAAGAGGCAAGTAGGCAGAGAGGCAATGAGTAGTAAAAGAGAAGACCTAATCAAACTCTTTGCCTCCTTGCCTCTCTGCCTAATTGCCTTATAAAAAAAGGAGACAATTATGGCAAAGTTAAAAATTGATAAAGATAAATTAAAACAGGTGTCTGTTGCTGTTAAAAAGGCTGAATCTAAAACATCTGGTGAGATTGCAACTGCATTTATTAGGGAGAGTGATAATTATGCTTTTTATGAGCTATCATTCGGGTTGATAATGGGTTTTATATATTTCTCTATTGCGATGGTGTATTCAAGTCAGATTGAGCAGATTATTAAGGGAATGTTTTGGGATTATAAAGTTGGTTATTTGACTGCATTTATTGGCTTCTCAACTTTTCTTATTATTGCTCTTTTTTATCTAGTATCAAATATACCTGCAATTGATAGATTAATCATTCCTAAAAGAATTAGACAAAAAAAAGTTTATGAAAGAGCTATCAGATATTTTGCTGAATCGGGAACTTATGATACTAAGGATAAAACGGGTATTCTTATTTTTATATCTCTACTTGAACAACGTGTAGAATTGATTGCAGACAAAGGAATAAATGCAAAAATAGACCAGGAAGAATGGAATAATATAGTTGAGAATATTGTCTCAGGAATAAAAGATGGGAATTGGGTAAATAATCTATCAGGTGCAATAATACGATGTGGTGATTTATTGGAAAAGCATTTTCCTATTCAGGCTGATGATAAGAATGAGTTAAAAGACGAAATAGTAATGTTGGAGAATTAATAATGAAAAAACAATCGTATATATTTATAGTTTTTATGTTAATTATTGCTTTTTTATTACCTGCACGAGGAATTGATTATAATAAAAGAGTAAATGATCTGGATGGAGTTTTAACATCAAGTGAAATTAAAGATCTTAGTCTTTTATTAGAAAATATTGAAACTAAAACATCTGCACAGGTTGCATTATTAATTATTCCGTCTTTAAATGGTAAAAACCTTGAAGATTATTCATTGCAAATTGCTGAAAATTGGGGAAAAAATAAAGGACTGGGACAAAAGGATAGAGATAATGGTGTTTTATTATTAATAGCCATTAGAGATAAAAAGTTAAGAATTGAAGTTGGTTATGGTCTGGAAGGAATTTTAAACGATGGTAAATGTGGATATATAATAAGAAATATTATCACTCCTAATTTTAAGAGTGGAAATTTTTATGGTGGGATTAAGGGTGGTTTGGAGAAAATTGGTGGTATTATCTCTAAAGAGAGCGATATAAGTCCTGAAGAACTCGCAAAATATAGAAAATCAAAAAAGAAAGAAAAAGGTGGTGGATTTCCTTTTGGAATTATAGTTTTTATTATAATTGTTTTAATCAACATCTCTAAGAAAGGTGGAAGAGGTGGCGGTTTCTTTATAGGCGGAGGTGGAAGCAGTTATAGTAGTGGCAGCAGTAGTTTTGGCGGTTTCTCTGGTGGTGGAGGTAGTTTTGGTGGAGGTGGTTCGTCAGGTGGATGGTAAATTTGATGTAATCTTTTTATTACCCTATCCATTTTCTGATCACCCATCTTTTCCAGAGGGAATACTTAAAAAATATCTGGAATTAAATGGTTTTTCTGTAGGTATTATTGAAACTCCATTCTGGCAGAAAGCTGAATCGTTCTCAATTTTGGAAAAACCGAATCTTTTCTTCGCAATTATTTCTGGACCGGTAGATTCTGTAGTTTTAAATTATACTTCAACAAAAAAAAGAAGAAATGAAGACCTGTATCAGTTAAATAATGAAGCATTTTTTGCTGGTTATCCTCCATCAATTAAATATAAAAAGAGACCGGATATGGTGTCTATAGTTTTTGCTAATAAAGTTCGTGAATTGTATAAGAATACTCCGGTCATAATTGGAGGAGTTGAGGCTTCTCAGAGAACTTTCTCACATTATGATTTTCAAAAAGAAAAAATAAAGAGGTCTATCCTCTTTGATTCAAGGGCAGATATTCTTGTTAATGGAATGGGGGAGAAACAGATATTAGAAATTGCAAAAAAGATAAGTTTAGGTATGGTTGTTGATGAAATTGAGATTGCAGGTACATCAAAAATTGTTAAGGATATATCCAGAATAAATAGTCCTTTATTTTTACCAGAACATCCAGAACTTGAAAAAAATCCTCAAAACTTGATAAAACTTGAAAAAATGCTTATAGAGGCAAAAAGTAAAAATAGAATTGTTTTACAAAAAGTTGATAATAGATATGTAATTAAGTATCCAGCTATAAAATATAAAAAAGAAGATATAGATTTAATATATGGGATGGATTATAAGAGAATACATTTAAATAAGAAAGGATATTCTCATGCATTAAATATGAATTTGTTTTCAATTACCTGCCATAGGGGTTGTGGTGGGGGCTGTTCTTTTTGTTCAATTTCCAGTCATGAGGGCAAAAAAGTAATTTCAAGGTCTGTTGAATCAATTTTAAAAGAAATTGATTCTTTAAAAAAACATCCTAAATGGCGAGGTGTTATCTCTGATGTGGGTGGGGCTAGTGCAGAATCTTATGGAACTGATTGTGAAATTAAATTATGCAATAAGGTATCCTGTATGTCACCTCAAAGATGCCAACAATTAAAAGGTACAAAGTCTTATCGTGAATTATTAAAAACAATTAGAAAAGTTGAAGGAATTAAAAATATTGGAATTGGCTCAGGTTTAAGATATGATTTATTACTTAAAGACCCACAACTTCTTGAAGATGTAATGTTGTATCATACAGGGAAATTTCTGAGAGTTGCTCCTGAACATACTGAGGATTCAGTTCTTACCTTAATGAGAAAACCATCTTATGATGTTTTTCTTGAATTTTATAAATTATTTAATTCTATAAATAAGAATTTGAAAAGAAAAATTGAATTATTTCCATATCTTATTATCGGTTTTCCGGGTGAGACAGATAAAGATGCCTATGAAATGAAAAGAAAATTCAGAAGTCTTAAATTACCTACTACTGATGCACAGATATTTACACCTACACCGGGAACTATAGCTACAGCACTATATGTTTCGGAATTATCATCAGATAATAAAAAAATATTCGTAGAAAAAGATATAAAAAAAATACAAAGAAGAAAGTTGATTCTTACAAAATAGTCAATAAGTAATTAAAGAATTTGTTGAAATGATACTTTTAAGGAAACGAGAAATTACAAAAATTGGATTATTTTACATTAGTAATGTCTATAAGAAGACCTAATGCTTTTTAATTTGTAATTTATAAATATTTGTCATAATACTGTGGGAAAACATTTTTTAACCATTTAAAATAATTATTAGCATCTATTTCGTTTTGTACCCAACCGTTTTTTATGATTCCGTCTTTATTCATTTTTAAAAGAGTATCTCTTGCATAAGATGATAGTTTTGATGGGAATCTATTTTGAAGTTTACTACCTGATAAAGGGAAAAAATAATGAAATTGAACTTTTATTTTGTATGTTTTATGTAAATAGTTAATGAAATCAAATGTTTGTTTTCTTTCATAGTCTGTTTCATCAGGATATCCAATGATAAAATCAATGTTTGCAATAAAATTAGACTGATTAATTAAATTAATTGCATTTTCAATATCATTAATTGTATGTCCTCTATTTAATTGTTTTAATCTTTTATCATCTCCACTTTGTGCTCCAATTGTTATTCTTTTATTTGAAACAAATTCTTTTAATAATTCTAGTCCTTTAATATTTATTGAGTTTGGTCTTATTTCAGAGGGAAAAATCCCATATTCAATAAAATTGAAATCATAAGATTTTGTGAGTTTAAGGAGCTTTGTTAGATTTGTTATTGATATCTTACCCATTTCAGATTTGAATTCAAAAGCAGATGGTGATATGAAATTAATTCTTTTTAATTTTTTTTCTTGTGCAATATCAAGATATTTTTTAATGCTATCAAAGCTTCGATTAAATGGTTTATTAATATTAGTCTGACAATATTTACAATTCCAATAACATCCTCTTGTAATTTCAAGCGGAGGAAGAGTTTTGAAATATTTAGAGACAGGAAGATAATCATTGATATCAAATATTTCAGGATAATAGGTTTTTCTTTCTTTTTTTATTGTATTATTTGAAAGTTCTACCCCAAAATTAAAAAAACTCTTTTCTGCATTTCCCTTAAATAGAATATCAAAACCCATATCATAAGACAAATCTGTATTTCCAGTGATATGAGGTCCACCACCAATAATAAGTATATTTTTATTATTAATAGCTTTTATTTCTTCAAAGATAAGTGGTACAAAGGGTGTCATAAAAGAATAAATAAAAATATCTCCATTTTGTGGTTTTATAATTTTATCAGAAATGATTATATCAAACTCTAAATCAAGGTTTTTCTGTTCCCAACTATTTAATAAAATTGGGAATGTTAATTGATTGAAAGGAAAAACTCTGAAAATTATTCTTCTTTTCAACTTATTTGAGTTTGAGGATATGAATATGAATTTTTTGCCTTAATTTCTTTTTCATTTTGAAATTTTTTAATATATTGTCCACAATTACTTCCAATTTTATTTTCTTCGAGTTCACCTATACTTATAAGTACATTAAAACCTATCTTCTTTAATGTTTTTACTGCTTTTAGTTTATTTATACTCTTATAGTCAAATAAACCATTTTCAATATTATTTTGTTTTGCAGTAATTGTAGGGTTAATTGGAGTTAATTTTATTAAAAATGTATCGGGATTAAAATTGTCTTTAATAATTTCAGGGTCAATTGGATATTTATCAGACAATGCAAAATTTAATGTGATTTTTCTGTCACCCTTTTTGAAAAACCTTTCTCCATAAGAAGAGATTTTCTTCAAAGACCATTTTTTAACAGGAATTAAAATATCTCTTTCTTTTTGATCCGTTGAATGTATGGAAAATTGCAATTGAAAATTTCCATTATTATACATCTTGTTTTTTATTAAAATTAATTCTTCAAAAAAATCATCTGTTCCTATTGGAGCAATAGAAGAAATACTCGGCATAAGTCCAGGTGCATTGAATTTGTCAGGTAATTCTTTTAAAACATCTAAAACCTCTGTATTTAAAGCAGGTTCACCCATTCGTGCAAATTGAATCTTAAATTTTTTGCTTTTCACTATACCATCGGTGTAATTTTGTAGAATAAGGTATTCTATTTGAGACATTATATCTTTTTTTGATACCTTACCCTTATACCATCCACCTGCATCACAGATTGAACAACCTACAGGACAACCATATAGCGTTGAAACAATTAAAACCCATTTATCCTCTTTTGGTATAGGAGGTTGAATTGATTCTACAAATTCTATATACTTATCTTGACCTGTTTTGGCTAGATAAACAAATGCTAAGTCCTTCTTACCTGATTTTGAAATAATTTCCATTTTATATAAACCTTCTACTTTAAGTTTTCTAAATTACTTATCTCCATTGCTACCTTAACACCATCGCCAACTGCAATTGAAGTTTGACGGTAATTTTTGTCGACAATATCTCCAATAAAAAATAAAACTTTTTTAGTTTCTAATTCTAACCTTTTTTCAAGTATTTGTGAAGATATAAAGCTAAGATCAGGCTTTCTTCCAATTGCAAATAAGATTATATCGAAAGTTTTTATTATTTCTATATTATTTGAAATGAGAAGAACCTCTTCTCTTTTTTTAGAAATTATATTCTTAATTATTGTATTATCTAAATACTCAATAGAGGTATTTTTTTTAAGTCTATTATGTAAGAGATTTAGAGCTTTTATTTTTTTACCTCTATTAATTACTACTATTTTATTTTTACTTGATAAATTTAATGCATAATCGAACGATGCATCTCCAGCTCCGACTATTAAAATGTTTTTGCCCTTAGGGTTTTTAAAGTCAGAAATATTATAATAAATGTTTTTTTTAGTATTAATTGAAAATGTATTAACTATATCAGATTCTTTGTGTTTTAAGCCAGTTGCAATAATTGCAATTTTACTTTTTAAAATTTTTTCTTTTGTATGAATTGTAAATATATTATTGTCATCTGAATAAGTGATGTTTTTAACTTCATCAAATACAGGTTTTATGCTTAATTTTTCAAGATGTTTTGTGAAATATGATATTAGTTTTATACCTGAAATACCATTATAAAATCCAGGATAGTTCTCAACTAAAAACGCATTTCTCAGAAGCCCACCACATTTGTCCTTTTCAATAATTAATGGGTCTATACCAGAACGCTTTAATTGAATGGCAGAGGCAATCCCTGCAGGACCAGCCCCAATAATAATTACAGGATATATGTTTGTCATTAAACTCATTTAATTATGTGAATGCATTTTTAAATTTGAAATTATATCATCGCATAGTACAGGTGTAGCAAATCCATGTGAAAGATTTATTAGACTTGATAAATGAAAATTTCTGTTATATGTTGCAGTTAAATCAATACCAAAAAATACATCAAAACCCCTAATAAAGGCAGAACGTGCGGTTGTTTCACAACATAGATGGGTCATAACACCTGATATTATTATTTGAGAAATTCCTTTATTAAGTAATGTTTTTTCAAGATCTGTATTATAAAATGCATCATATTGAGATTTAATTATAATAGGGGAGTTTTCTATTAAAACATCCTTATTGATTTCAGAAAGTTTATTTGATTTAGTTAAAATATCTCTCCACCAAGTTCTCATATTTTGTGAGTTTTCTATAGTATTTATATGTTTTGTGAAAATAATATTTGAACCAGAATTTAATAATGAAGAACTTAAATCTTTAATTTTAGGAATTATAGATTTTGCTGATGGTACGTAGGCATGAGAGTTTTTATCCAAAAAAAAACCCTGCATATCAAGTATTAAAAGAGCAGTTTTTTCCGGTTCTAGTTTCCAACTTTTGTTTTTATGAAATTTTATTATTTCATTCTTAAAAACTTTCCCCTGAGATAAAATTGTTTCTTTCGTATAGTAAGCTTCTTTCACAAGTCAGGAATTAGCAATAAAATAAATTATAGCAATTATAGCTATTATGGAGAGGATTAATGAAGCTATCTTCATATAACTGAAAGGTCTTTCACCTTGTACTTCTCCTGTCTGACCGTTTATTAAAAATCTATATATTTTATCACCAAATTTATATGAACTTATCCAAATTGGTAGTAGAATATGCTTGAATTTTATATCACTATGAATTGTACTTGCAGTACTTACGCGCTGTTCGTCTCCACCAATTTGTCTTCTTATAAGACTATTAATTTCTGAATCCATAATGCTTTTTGCAGTTGTAAACCCATCCTTTAATTTAATCTGATAAGATTCACTTTTAAAACCGCCGAGGTATTTTTCATTGAAAGGAACAAGAGATGAAAGATTCCATGGGTCAAGTTTATTGGCTATTTTTTTAGGAAGTGACGTGCTGGCATTAACAAGAATATCATCAAAAAAATGATTGATATTTCCACTTACATGAGACCATCTTGTTCTTCTGACCTGTCTTGTTTTAGTTACAGATTCTCCATTCTCAGTTGTAGTATAGGATTCAGAAACGTAATAATAAGTACCTCTCTGACCAGTATAATTTGTAAATGTGTTTGAATCGTAAGTCCAATATGGGATATATACACCGTTAATTTTACCCTTTGCCGTTCTTTCCTTTAATTTTGAAGGTGCAAACCATAATTTGCCTATCCATGTTTTAAAAAGTGTATTAGCTTTTTTCTTATCAATTACAAATGGAACCAGAGATTTTGGTTTAAGTAATAAACTTGAACTTCCGTCTTTTACAATAATATTTGAAGCACAATAAGGACATTCGTCCGATGTAATATTTGGAGGAAAGGAAACTTGAGCACCACAGGTTGTACATTTTACTGATACAACCTCAATCTTTTCTTCACTTTCTAATTGATTTGAAATGAATTTATCATAATCAATCTCTTCTATTACTTCTTCTGAACTCTCTATTTCGTTTTCAGCACCACAATACTCACATTTGAGATGTTTTGTCCCGGGTTTAAAAGAGAGTATTGCACCACAGTCATTACAAGCAAGTTTTTCCTGTTCTGTTTCTTCAATTTTTTGATCAAATTCCATTTGTGCTTTATCCTAAAGTTGAGGAACTGGAGGAGGTATTTGTCCCAATAATGAAGATAGGTCAGGTACGTCAACAGCTTTCTTCCATTTTGCCATTCCATTCTTCCATACTAAAGTGTCTTTTGTGAATTTACCCTGCATAATCATGTTTTTTAATATACTTTGGTGATACGGACCTTCCTGTTTTCCCATTACTGCAACATAATAAGGTACAGAACCCGGAATTGGTGGGGGAGCTGCCGGAGGTGTATTTTGTTGAGGTGCATGTTGCTGTGGAACTTGTTGCTGTGCAACTTGATTTTGTCCCTGGTTTTGCATAAACATACCGCCCATTTGATTTGCCATAGCAAATCCCATACCCATTCCAACACCTGCACTGGCAGAACCACTTGGGTTATCTGCTGCTTTTTCCAATGAGTTGGCTGCCTGATACTGCATATAATTATTGAGATTGCCAATAACACCCATTGAACTTCTTTTATCAATTGCCTCTTCAACCTCTGGTGGAAATGATATGTTTTCAACAAGAAATTTTGTTAGTTTTAGTCCATATTCTGCAAATTCTTCCTGAATTTTATCTTCAATAAGTTGTGAAAGTTCATTATATTGAGTTGCCATATCTATAGCAGGTATTTTACTTTCAGCAAGAGCATCTGAAAACCTAGTTAGTATAACGTTTTTTAATTGTTCAGTAACTTCATCAGTAGTAAATGCACCGTCTGTACCTGCAATCTGTTTAATTAAAGTAACAGGGTCGTCAACTTTCATTGCATAATTACCAAATGCCCTTAATCTGATAGGACCAAATTCAGGGTCTCTCATCATAATAGGGTTTTTAGTTCCCCATTTTTTATCTGTAAAATTACGCATACTTGCAAAATAAACTTCACATTTAAATGGACTGTTAAATCCATATTTCCAACCTTTTAAAGTTGTAAGTAGTGGGATATTATTAGTTGTTAATTGATATCTTCCAGGTTTAAATACATCGCCAATTTGTCCTTCAAAGACAAATACTGCAACCTGGGACTCTCTTACTATTAATTGTGCGCCATTCTTTATTTCATTTCCATATCGTTCAAACCTGTGTAACATTGTATCATTAGAATCATCAAGCCATTCAATAATGTCAATAAATTCAGCCTTTAGTTTGTCAAAAAAACCCATATTTCCCTCCTGTTTATTTAATATTGTATTATAGAATAAGAGAATAAAAATTGCAAATTAAAGTTTATTTTAATTATGACGAAATACTATTGTGAATAATGTTGCAGAGATTGCCAGTTTTGCAAAGCATGTTAGTTATGATAAACTAGCTGAGAGATATCAAAATGTCGAAATGTCCTCATTAAAAAGTTCAATTGAAGTCCAATCATTAATTGCCGAACAATTAGTTAATATGCTTTCAGAAGTTTCTCCTCATCTTGGAAGTAATGTAAATATAGTCGCTTGAAAAAGAGTAATTTTGCTTGACAATAATATAAACATATCATACTATCTGAAAATGAAAAAAATATCTATTATTTTGTTATTTTCAATAATGCTCTTACCTGTTTTTAGTGAAAGTATTGAAATATTGGAAAAAAAACTGTCAGAAACAAATGGTAATAAAAAGACAGTTATTCTAATAAAACTTTTAGAAGAATATATTGAAATTAATTTAAATGAAGCTGAAGTGTATTTTGAACAGATTAAAAATTCACTTATTAATACCAATGAACCTGACTTAAAAATTGATATATATAATAGTATCGCTTTGTTTTTATTTTATAAAGAAAAATACAATGAAAGTATTGAATATATCGAAGAATCAATTTTACTTTCAAAGAAAATTGAGAATATGTCTAAACAAGCCATCTCGTTAATGATATATGGCAGAAATTTAATTGCTTTAAATAAAAATAAACTGGCACTTAAAAAGTTTAATATGGGATTAGAATTAATTGGTGAATCTGATAATTTTTTATTAATTGGAAAGTTAAATTTATATATTGGAAGTATCTATATTAATAAAAGTGAATATAATAAAGCAAAAAAATATTATTTGAATTCACTTTCAATTTTTACTTCACTGAAAAACGAAAAATATGAAGCACTTGCAAATAGAATGATTGGTTCAGTTCATAATTCTATGAGTGATTACTCATTAGCACTTGAATTCTTTTATAAATCATTGAAATATTATGAAAAAAGTAATTATATAGAAAGATATGCCTCTCTTCTAAATAATATGGGCGTTTTGCAAAGTGACATTGGTAATAGTAAAAAAGGGCTTGAACTTTATTTAAAGGCTAAAGAAATCATTAAAGGTAGTGGTTATAAAAGCCTTGAATCATTATTATTAAATAATATTGGTACAATTTATCAGGATATGGGTAGTTTTGATAAATCTCTTAAATATTATTCTGAAGCATTAAAGATTGAAAGAGCAAGAGATAATAAACTTGGAATAGCAATAGATTTATTTAATATTGGATCAATTTATATTGAAAAAATGCAACTTATAGAAGCAAAAAAGTATATAGTCGAATCTCTGAAATTAAGTTCCCAAATTGAAGATAAAACAGGTGTTGTACTTTCATATATATCCCTTGCACAAGTAAAAAAAATTCAGAATAATTTTAAACAAGCATTAAAATTTCTTCAAAGAGCTGAAAATGAGGTTAAAACAATTGATTCTAAAGAACTTGTCAAAAATATTTATGAAGAATACTCTTATGTATTTACAGCAAAGCACAATTATATAAAGTCTATTGAATATTATAATAAAACCAAAAAGATAAATAATGAACTTTTAAGCAAAAAAAGTTCCAAAAAACTTTTTGAGATGAGAACCAGATATGAAACAGAAAAAAAAGAAAATGAAATTAAAAATTTGAAATATAATCATACACTAAAAGATTATGAATTAAATAAAAAAGATCTACAAAAAAATATTTTTTTTATAAGTTTTATAATTGTGTTATTTATAATTATACTTTTATTCAGGCAGTATCGACTGAAGAATACTTCAAATAAACTTATCCAATCAAAGAATACTGAATTAGAATCAGCATATAAGAGTTTAGAGTTAGTAGCCTCAACAGATCCCCTTACCAAACTTTCAAACCGTAGAGATGTTTTAAAAAAAATATCATACGAACTGGAACGTACGAAACGCTATAAGAGATCTTTTGCAATTATCATTGGTGATATTGATGATTTTAAACTTATTAATGACACTTATGGTCATGATGCTGGAGATGAAATTTTAGTATCTTTATCAAAAATATTAAAAAATAGTGTTAGAAAACAGGACACAGTAAGTAGATGGGGTGGAGAAGAATTTTTAATATTTATGCCAGAAACTGATATTATAGGTGGAAAGGTTCTTGCAGAAAAAATACGTAAAATTATAGAAAATGAAACATTTACTTATCAAAACAATGATTTAAATATCAGCCTTACTTTTGGAGTAGGTGAGTATATTGAGAAAATGGATCTTCATCAATGTATAAAAAATGCAGATAAAGCATTATATAAGGGAAAAAAAGCAGGCAAAAATTGTGTTGTTATAGATTAGCAAGATTTGACAGATTATCTCTTAGTGATTTATGATTTTCACTCTTATTCCTTTTGAATGTGATGAAAACTCTGGTGCATACATACATTGTATGGAGGTTATTCCATTAGAAAAATCTCCTGTATGAGTTACTCTTAAAGGATATTCAAAAACATAAGTGCCTTTTCTAAGATAGTCTATGAAAAAATTTGTGGAGGCATCTTTTGTACTTTCATAATATCCTAATCCATCCTGCCATTTGAATTTTGAGATTACATTTTCAGGTTCAAACCCACTTGCTCTCATGTCTTTCATATGTATATATTCCATATCCCTGTCAACTCTTAATTCTATTCTTACCTTTATTCTATCACCAATGACTAATTTATTTTTAGATATTGGACTAAGAATTGGGCCTGATTTAGAGTTTTTCTCAATAAATAGTTCTTTTTTTAAAGAAAGTGGAGTTTTGGCAGGTGTTATTTTATCTAAGTCTTCAAAATACTGCCAGTAGAGAGCTCCCCAGGCTGTTATTTTATTATTATTTTTAATTGTGATATTTCCCATTTCAGGTTTTATTTCTTCCTTATTCCAAAATGTCTTAAAATATCCAGTTCCTGCTTCAATATTAACATTATCCAGTTTTTCTGGTTCAATTTTAATGCCTCCAATACTGATATCAGGTTGTTTATTCTCTTTTAACCAGTTGTCCTCATTTAATAAAAGGGCAAAACAAGCATCGGCAGTTGCCTTTGTTGTTTTCCAGTTTTGAGTTTGTTTGCTTTTTAATAACCATGTTTTTAAACCTGTAACTGAGTTTTTATCATTTAATACCTCTGAAAAAGCTTCTATGAGTAAGGCATGTCTTTCGACTGGGGCTCTATACCAGTTATATCCATAAGATTCTTTCCAATACATACCCATCTCATCTGAATAAATAGCGTGTTCTTTAATGGATTTTAGTATATCTTTGGCGATTATTTTATGATTATATCTGTTCAAATAGAGAGATATCATTCCCTGCATATATTTATTATAATCAAGCCAGTATTTTATGCTTTGTTTTTTATAATATTCAAATGCTTCTTTATCACTATCGTCAATTTTAAAATCTTTATAATAAGATCTGGCATAAAGATATTGAATTTGAATATGTCCAAGGTGATTTAGGCTAAGGTCTTTATCGTGTTCAATAAGCCAGTTGTAATCTTCTCTTATTTTAAGATCAAGCCATCTCAATGCTTTTTTCACAATTTTATTTACTCTTTGCTTTGTATTTCCGTTCAATACTTTGAGTGCTTTCATATGTGCAAGACCACTTATTATATGCTGTGTTATATATCTGTTCTCTCTCATTCCCTTAAACCATGGCCACGCACCTGATGACATTTGTCCTTCTTCAAGCTTTCTTAATGCACTATTTAGTTCATTTTTCATTCTATTAAAGTCAAAGAGCAGGGCTATTCTTTTTTTACTCTCTGTTTCATTCTTTGCTTCTCTTACCCATGGTGTTTCTTCAAGTAATAGAGATTTTAATTCCTGGTTTTTTTCAAGTTTTGAAATAAGTTCATTTGAACTTTTGGTTTTTTTCCATACATCAAATACCCTTTTTATCTCAGGAAGACTATCAACTATATGACCAGCAAGTGTATTGGCATAAAATTTTGAAAAAGTTTGTTCAAGGCATTCATAAGTATATTCCATTAGATAGGGGAGTGATTGCACTGCATACCATACAGGGTTTGATGTAAATTCAAGTGTAAGTTTATGATGCTTTAAGCTCTTTGAACTCTTTGAATTTATAAGTTTTTTAAATTTAAAAGTTTTTGTTTCCTCAGGTTTTAGGGGAAGTGGCAGAGATTCTGTTACTAGCATTCTGTTTTTAAGGATAGGTAGAAGGTTTTCTTCTCCATCTGAATGACTGTCTGCGGTAGCTACGACTCTCCATGTAACAGTATCAAGGTCTTCAGGGATTTGTATATTCCATTTTAAGAGGCTACTTTCACCTTTTTTAACTAAGAATTCTTTTATCATATTAATATTATTAAATTTACTGTCAACAGATTTCATAGTCAGAGAATCAAATAGGAGTAATTGTGCCTGACCTGAAAGGTTATCCTTAGTAAGGTTAGTAACCTTTGATGTAAAAACTATTTTGTCTTTTTCTCTAAAAAATCTTGGGGCATTAGGTATTACCATTAGTTGCTTCTGTGTTTTTAGTTCATTTCTAATTAGACCAAATTTCAAGTTTTTAGTATGTGCAAATCCTAACATCTTCCATTTTGTTAATGCTTCAGGAATTGTAAACGAAATTATAACTTCTCCCTTACTATCTGTTTTAAGATGTGGATAGAAGAAAGCCGTTTCATTTAGGTTTGTCCTTGCTTTAACATTTGATAGTTTTGGTTTTTTAATATTTGATCCTCCATTTGTAAATTTATCCTTTGAAGCACCACCTTCTTCAGCTTCGTTTAATACATTGCCAGCAACTACTCCATCATCACTAGTACCAAGTGTTATATTTGGTGCGGCCATAGGCATTTCATTTTTTTTTAATTTTCTACTAAACATCATTTTTGATTTTGTTCTATAATTAAAACCTTGAAGATAAAAGCCAAACCAGTTTATTTTGTCATATCTTCTTGGGTACTTAAATGACGATGCTCTTGATATTCCTGCATATTTAGTTCTTATAATGCTGAAATCATTGCTATTTCTCCATAAATTTCTGAAATAATGAGATGGAAAAACATTAAAACTCCAATTATGATTTTTAAAACTATCAAGTGAACTATCATAGAGAGTGGCAAGCATTTCCGAAGCAAAAAAATCTCCATTTTTACCCTTTATTCTTAATCTCCACTCTTCCTTTTGCCCTGGAAGTAATTTATCTCTGAATGTTTCAAAACTGATATCAAGCTTCTTGTTTGTCCATGGTACATAAATTGTTGATGTATGTGAGAATAATCTATTTCGTTTTATGAAGGAAAAATTCAGGTTAAGATTGCCACGATGTTTTTCTTTGATAGGAATTTTTATTAGTTTTTGTTCATTATTAAGGTAAATGAATTTTCTGTTAATTATTTTACCTCTATATTCTGTTTCAAATAATATCCTTACATTCTTATCAGATGAACCAATAATAATTTTTGCATTATCTCCCGGTTCTACATTGTTTTTGCTATTCACAAACCAGTCAAGTGTTTTATATGGAGGTTTTTTGTTTTGAGATGAATATAGAGTAATATTTTTTATATCCTTTATTATATTTCCATATTTATCTTTAGACTCTAATTCAATGTAGTATTTACCTGTTTTCCAATTTATAGTATTCTTTAAAATGAAAGTTTTGTTTTTTTCAGTATCAAAATAATCTGAAAAAATTAATTTTCCTTTTTTAAATTTATTTTTTGTATTATCATAAATATCATTAGGAAAATATTTATTATATTCATTTTCTTTTAGTATATATCTATCAGGATTTAACCATAGCTTCGTCCTGAGTATTTTATTTTGTTTTGGCGTTTTGAATATTTTTATACTTCCCTTGGCTTTAATAAATTCTCCTGAGAGATTTGTGGAATTAATATTTAAAATATGTTTGCTTTTATCTTTATTTAAAAGTAGGGTTGTG
>JAOZTV010000251.1:3467-4634 GCA_029939015.1 Candidatus Aminicenantota bacterium | reverse complement strand
TCCTTAACAATAAGCAGGTATATCCAAAAGCACCATTAAAAGGTAATGTCTTAAAAAAAAAACGCTTACCAATAAATGGACAAAGATTACAGACAAGTTCCTAATTACTGTTTTCAAGTTGAAAGATCTTATCAGCTGTAGATGCAGGATTAATCGGGCCTCTTTCGAGAAGTTCTTTGTATGCTTTGATAGCGAGCTGTTTTTCCCCTATTTTTTTAAGAACTGCTCCAAGCATGTTTAGGCTGGTTGTTGAATCTTGGAATATTCTCTTGCATAAGTTCAATACCATTATGGCTTCATCATATTTTTTCTCCTTCTGATATTTTTTTGCTAAAAAGACCATCTCATTTTCCCATATGAAATATTTTTCATTTCTTTTTTTCAAAAACTGATCTTTAAATTTATTTTCAGCAGTCTTTAAACCTGATGTCAAGATCATTAATCTTAACTTCTCAACAGCATTCTCTTTATTTAGTTGATCATTCTTCATGTTTTTTAGAGCAACATAAAAGTCCCGAAGAGCAAATCCCGGTAAAACTCCAAAATGGAAAGTAACTACATTTTTTATATCTCGATTGTTTTTGAAAACCTTATCAAGACAGTTGATCCAGGGATCAAAATTTGATCTTGCATTCAAACGGGACTCTGAAAACATATACTTATGTGTAAGAATATCACCAGTGAAGACAATTTTTTCCTCAGGTATACTTATAATTATATCATTACCTGAGTGAAAATCCGGTCCAAAAAAAACAAGGTGCAGTTTTAGATCGCCCATATCCAGAGTAAGACTATCAGTAAATGTTATTGTAGGGAGAGTCAGTTTGAAAATAGTTTCATAATCATCACACATTATGTCGGCAATATAGACCCTATCTCTTAAGTCTTTAAAAAGGTCTGAATCCTTTTTTAATGAATCTTTTAAAAGATTTTTCCTTTTAATCGTCTCCCTTTCTATTTTATTATATGCTTTAAATTCCTTTTCATAAAAACCCTTTTCCTCTATCATTTTTTTTAAAGCATTTTCATGAGCGATGATTTCTGAGCCTTTAAAAACTTGATTCCCCTCAAATTGATCAGCATTAGAATGAGTGTTAATAATATATTTAAAATCAGAACGTACAAATTCCTTTTCAATTGTGCGTTTATACATTTCGGTTATAGAGT
>JAOZTV010000251.1:0-3457 GCA_029939015.1 Candidatus Aminicenantota bacterium | reverse complement strand
CATAATAACTACACCCTTTTTTGTATTAATAGCAGCCAGGGGATAGGTATATTTATCACCAACTCCTACGATTAAAACTTTTTTGGTCAGCAAATAACTTTTAATTAATTTTTCCCCTTCAGCTTCCACCAAGACAGCCAAACCAATAAAAATAAAACTTAAAAATATAAAACCCTTATTCATAATATTTCTCCATCTAATTATTCTTTGTGAAAAACATCATCATTTCCTATTTTTTTTTAAACTGAGCTTCCTTATAATTACCTGGAAACCTGTTTAATAAATCGCTGTTTTTATTTCTAAGATATTTATCAAAAAATGCCAGTGTATATTCATTAAGAATTTTATGGCAAAGTTTTACATCCATTAATTTAACATCCTGAGGCTCCAAAAGTCCATGATCATTCAAATGCTTATGTGATGTGCCTGATAAGGTTAAAATATAATTAATATTCTTAGTAATATCAAAAAATGTTTTATCTCTGAACTTTTTAACTTTTCGATTCTCAAGATAGAGTTCATAATCTCTTCCTGCAGCTTCCACTTCCTTTCTGGTTTTTAATACATCTTTTCTTTCAACAAATAAAAAAGGCTGTGTAAGTCCTTTTTTCCAGGCATCTCCAACTTTGGGTCCGTCATAATTTACACCCGCTTTAATATCTGGATATTTACTGCAGATCTCTATTGTAGTTGTTCCTCCAAAAGAGTATCCAAACATACCCATATTATTTAGATCCAGACGATTGTAAAACTTGGATTTTGAGAACTTATTTAAACCTCTTATTTTATTTATTACATATTCTGCATCCTTTAGCCAGATATTTTTCTCTAAATTATCATAAGCTTCAAAATCATTTTTTACTGTTTGTTTGGGATCATCCTTTATTTTTTTATGTTTTGGATATCCATTTCCCACTATTTTATATCCATCCGGATATACTTGAGAACGGTTAAAAAATGTATGTTCTATGCCAAAGACTATATAACCATGACTGACAAGATGCTCCACCTGTGACGTATTTGTAAATCGTGAATTGTCCATCCCATGACTAAAGATAATTACCGGATATTTTTCCAGTTTTTTTGATATAATGGCATCAAGGATAGAATTTGTCCGGATATTTAGAAATTTTTTTATTCGTTTACTATCACCAAATTCATCTGGATTGGCAATATATGGATATCCTTTCACTTTAATTTTCTGATCTGTAGGATACCAGACCTGCACCATCGTCCTCCTCTTGTCAATTGGATCTTTTGTGAAAGTTTCATTTCTACTTTCATCGATCCAGTAAAAATTCTGTGTCCCAATATTATAAGGTCCAGCAGGTTTTGGAAAAACCTTTTTTGTGGTATTGGAATTCTGGGTTTGTACTGGTGAAATTGCAGAATTTCCCATTAAACAAAATAAACTAAAAAGCATTGCTACATAAAAAATTTTTCTCATAATTATTATCTCCTTATTAAAAACTATACTTTAATATTTATAAAATAACATAGGTCTAAAGTCCTATTATACAATTTCATACATTTGTTTAGTACTGAAAGTATTCTTTAATCTTGCTCAGTTTTATTTACTCTTTCAATATATGAGAGTCCTTTTTTTCCAAGATATCTGTCCTTTTTTAAATAAAAGGGATCAGATAGAGCTTCATCAATGGTAATAAACTCCCAGCCATTCTTTTTATACCAATTAAGTAATATGTCTAAATAATATGAATTTATATAATTCATATGTATAAGAAGTATATGATTAATTGATTTTCCATTGATTTCAATTGCAAGTTTTTCATAGTATTTTGTTTGTTTTATCATATGCTGAATATAATGTTTACCAATTTCTTCAGCTTTTGAAAGATCTCCTGATTTTTTTGATCTTACATATTTTATATTATACATAGATTCATCATTATCAATACTTACCGGAGCAATAATAAATTTTTCTTTTTTTAGATATTCAATGACAGATTTTTTTTTGCTCAGTTTATTACCTCTATGTAACATTGGATATCTAAAATACTTCTTTGGCATATTCAATTTATTAATAAAATAATTGTTTTTTTTTATATCATTAATATATTTACTGGAATTAACTTTGTTTAAATCCCAATGATTAAAAGTATGATTCCCAACTATATGCCCGGCTTTTATAAATGAATGAATCAAATGCTCATTATCCGGTTTAATAAGTTTTCCTACCAGAAAACCCAGTGCTTTAATTTTATGTTTTTTAAGTATCTTTAATATCCGGTTAAAATATGATATTTGTTCGTCCATTGTTAATATACTATGAGATAATGTAGGAAGGTCATCAATTGTAATTACAATTTTTTTTTGATTAAATCCTGTAGCTGAAATCATATGAAAACAAAAAATCAAGATCCATATAAATAATATCAATTTAACTAAATAAATTTGTTTCATTTTTGTCCTCTCCTTTTTATCAATTTTTTCACATTTCCTACTAATAAAAAATTATACTTTAATATTCATAAAATAACATAGGTATTAAGTCCTATATTAGAATTTCATACTTTAGTTTAGTATTAAAATATAAAATTTATAATGCAGAAAAACCTGACAAACTATTCACAAATACTGCACTTTAAGGTATTATAATGATGTGTTTATTAAGAGTTTACTTATTTGTTTTTCTTTGTGTATTTCTTTTTTCTCTTATGGAGATGAGTACCCTTATTTCAAGCACATTATTCCAAAAAATAAAACAAAAACATTCTCTCTTATTCATTCTGTAAACCAGGATTCTTATGGATTTATCTGGATTACCAGTCCTTATGGTCTCATTAGATATGATGGTATTAATTATATCACTTTTGAATATAGAGAAGATGATCCTGCATCCTTATCTACCAATGTTGTTTTTTCAGTCTTAGAGGATTCAGAGAATAGGCTTTGGATAACTTCAGATAAAGGCTTAAATTTATTCAATAGGGCAACAGGTGATTTTACACGTTTTTTGCATGATCCAAACAATATAAATTCACTTTCCAGCAATAATATAAGAGCTATCAGTGAAGATAAAGAAGGAAATTTATGGATTGGAACAAATAATGCCGGATTAAATAAATTTAATTATAAAACAAAAAATTTTACAAGGTATCTGCATGATAAAAATAATAATAATTCTCCTGGAGGGAATATAATTTGGGCTCTTCATATATCAGAAAACAATAAACTATGGATGGGAGGAGGGGATTCAAGTTTAGATTGTCTGGATATAAAAACAAATAAATGGTCTCATCATATAATTAATTCTGTAAAAAAAGATACATCAAACTTTACAATCTGGTGGTTTGCAAAATCCATAGAAGAAAAATTATGGATTGGGACAAATGGTGGTGGGTTAAATTGGTTTGATTATAATACTGAAAAATTTTCTTATATTAATCTAAGAAAACTACCCTGGAAGTATGGAAATGACTATAAAGTTATTTCC
>JAOZTV010000563.1 GCA_029939015.1 Candidatus Aminicenantota bacterium | reverse complement strand
ATATACTGCATTAGGCTTTTGGCTTTTGTTCTTGTTCCTGATTTTACTTCAATCGGATAAATATTCCCTTCTTTTTCTATTAAAAATTCTATTTCTGAATTTCGTTCGGTCCATGAAAATAGTGAGTTTAACCCTGATGACTTTAACTCTGTTGCAACAAAATTTTCAGCAAAATAACCTTTGATAATACCATAATCATTAAGAAGGATTGATGATATAGGTATTTCGAGCATTGCACCAAGTATTCCTATATCAAAAACATATAATTTGAAAAAATTTTCTTTACAAAATCCTTTAATTGGTATTTCTGCTCTATTGCTAATTTGTACTTTAATAATTAACCCGGCCTTTACCAACCAGTCTATTGGACCTTGTAAATCAGGAAAACCTTTTTTGTTTGGAATTACACCTTTAAATTTGTATTTTTTAACTGAATCGTTATGGTTTTGTGATAATTGTATGGGTATATTGTTGAAAAGTGATGATATATGTAATGAATTAATTTTACCTGAGTGTTTATTGAAATCGTTTTCATAAGAAGTTATTAAATCTTTTTGCTTATTTCGTGCATTTCTTAAAGTTTTTGGGTTTTTGTCTTTGAGATATGTCCAGGCAATATCCGGTAATCCTCCGGTTATATAAAATTCTTTTAATATTTTTAAAATTCTATTATGGATGAAATTTGATGATTTCTCGTTTTTAATTCCATCTAAAAATGCACTATATGTTTTTGGCTCACCATAGTTGAGTAGAAATTCTTCAAAATTCAAAGGATAAAGATGCATAAATTCAACCTTGCCTACAGGGAATGATTCATTAGAAAAAGATAGTCCAAGTAATGAACCAGCAGCACAAATTGTCAGTTCCGGCATTTTTTCATTAAAATATTTTAAAGAGGTTAATGCTCTTGGCACAGCTTGTATCTCATCAAAAATAAGAAGGTCATGTTTAATGTCAATATCTCTGTTAAGTAGCACTGATAAATTAAATATTAATTCATCAGGTAAAAGATTTTCAGCAAAGATGTCTTTTAGTTTCTCTTTGTTCACTTCAAAATCTATATGAAAAAAGTTTCTAAACTCTTTTTTCCCAAATTCATTTAATATCCAGGTTTTCCCAACCTGTCTTGCTCCCAATAAAATCAGAGGTTTTCTTTTGTTTTTATTTTTCCAGAGCAATAAATCTTTATAAATAAGTCTTCTCATTGTTTGCCTCCTAGGAGTCTGTTCGAGAACTAGAACAACGGCATAAAACTTCAAAAATTATGTCTAAATTTTAGAAATTTTCTGCTCATCGTCTATTCTCGGACAGCC
>JAOZTV010000250.1 GCA_029939015.1 Candidatus Aminicenantota bacterium | reverse complement strand
CAAGGCATATATTCATCCAGATATATATCAGGAAGCAATGAAGCTTAATGGAAAGATAAATATAGGTGACAAATTAAGGTATAGATTTAGAAACTTATCAGAAGGCATAGCCGCAGGCTCATATAAATTTATAGAAAGTATTCAGATAGAACAAGAGAGGAAATTTATAAAACCAAGAAAGATAATGAGTAAAGATAAAGATGATGACTGTAAACTCTACTCAACAAGGAATCTTAAACCTATATAGTTTATTAATAAAAAGATTAACGAATATACATCTTGTAAAATTATTAATGAATAAGTATAAATTTAAATACAGAAAAACTTTAAGAAATTGATTTAGTTCTCTTAAATTATAAGATAATCCAACAAAATTACTTTCTATAAAATAAACTGATATTGAATTAATTGATTTATAAAAAATCAAAATATTTTCTAATATTTGACAGGCACATTGTTTTTCATTGTTTTCTGATAATTCGTTTAAATCGTAATTCTTTAAAACCCATTCAAATTCATCGTTACTGTAGGAATTAAAAGAATAAAACCTAATATTGAAAGAATAATTATAAATGGAAAAATCCATTTAACCCATTTTTCATAAGGAATTCTAGCCATTCCAAGGACTGCTATAAGAACAGGGGAGGTTGGCGTTATCATATTAGTAAATCCATCACCAAATTGATATGCCATAATTGTTGCCTGTCTTGAAATGCCAACATAATCAGAGAATGGAGCCATAATAGGCATTGTCAAAGCTGCTTTTGCAGACGCAGATGGAATTATTACATTTATCATAGTTTGAATAATAAACATTATTCCTATAGTTGCAATACTTCCTAAACCACTCATTATACTTGCAAAACTATTTAAAATCGTATCAACTATCTTTCCATCAGTAAGTATTATTATTATACCGCCTGCAAGTCCAACAATTAAGGCTGCTGACTGAATATCTTTAACTCCCTCCATAAAGAGTTTAACGATTTTATCAGGAGAATAGCCCATAGCAGAGCCTGAGACTAAACCAAGTGTGAAAAAGAGAGTTGCTATCTCCATTATTCCCCATTTATAGCCCATAACTCCTACAATTAAAATCAACATTGTGAAAAATAAGAGGAAGAGAATAAAGAAATGAACAGATTTTCTTAATGTAAACAAACCAATGAGTAAAAACATTCCTGTAAGTATTGGAAGTATTGGAAGGGATATAGAATTTGTACCTGCTGTTAAAGTAGTATTAATATACTTAAATGAAAAAATAAATAATACTATTGCAGTTAAAATGTATGTTATCCAAGCAGATATAGGAGTATAAAATTTTATCTTGTCCGAATTTGTACCTGCCTTGTCTCTCCAATACTTATCTTCCTGATAAACTGGTGATTTTTCTGGTGATTTTTTAACCTTATGGGCATATCTTAAAATATATGCAAAACCTATTATGTTTATTATTATCCAACAGAATAGTCGATATTCAATACCTGAATATAGAGGAATATCAGATAATCCCTGAGCTATGCCTATTGTAAAAGGATTTAAAAAAGCACCGGCAAATCCGAGACCGGCAGCAACAAAGATCATTAAAACACCAGTTATTGAATCATAACCCATAGAAATAGCAAGAGGAACAATTATTATAATAAATGGAATCGTCTCTTCACTCATTCCAAAAACTGCTCCAAATATACTAAATAATAGCATTATCATAATAAGCACAATGTTTTCCACGCCAATTTTTTTTAATATTTTATTAGACTCAAGCTTTTTCATATAGGCAAGAAAAGAGGTTATTCCAACGTCAATGGCCTTGCTACTATTCATTATCCAGAATGCTCCACCGATCATGAGTATAAAAATAATTATTCCAGATTGCTTTACAAAACCTTTATACAAAGCAGAAAATACCTGCCAGGTTTGAGGATTGCTTTTAATATTAACAAAGGTATTTTCAATGACAGTTTTCCCATCAATAATTGTTTCTTTTTTTATATATTCGCCTCCGGGTACAAACCAGGTAAGAATAGCCGAAAAGATAATTATCATAAAAACAATAACATAAGTATTAGGTATTTTATTTTTCATAAAAAATTTTACAAAATATTAAAGTAAAGGTCAAATCAATTTATGAAATACCAATTTGGATAAAAACCTATATTTAATGTTTTATTATCCTGAGTTACTGTCATTATTTTTTTAGGAATGTACTCTCATGTAGGATTTTACCAGCGCCATTTTTCAGGTTTATTTTTACCAAAATATTCTGCCATCTGAATATATAATGGATTCAATTTTTCACGTACACGTAGCTCTTGCTCAGGGCTGAAAGGTTTTTCTCTTGATGGATTTAATACTCTATTAAAGTCCGGTTTATAAAATGGGATTTCAAGAAAATCAGATAGTGATTTTATGCTATCTTTAGTAAATAAATCCTCATATATAAATGTTTTAAATGGGATTTCTGGTATTCCCTCAGCTATTGAGTTTAGTGTAAATAGATAATTAGATCTAAGATAATAAATATTGCTAGGTAAAAGAAAAATTGCTGTCGCAGCTGCATCGCTCTATACAAATTCAGAAGATTATTCAAAGTTTTTAGTTGCATTGATAAATGGGAAAGATCTCAGTAGCAAAATATACAAAAAAACATTTATTCCACAGATAGTTGTTCCTGCCAGATATGAAAAAAACAAAAAAGCCTGTGAGTGGGGGCTTGGCGTTGGATTACATAAAACACCCAAATTAAATACATTTTGGCATTGGGGCGATAATGGTGATTTTAAGTCCTATTTTGAAATGTCTCTTGATAACAAAAATGGAGTTGTTTTCTTTTGTAATAGCGATAATGGACATGCAATAACAGAAAAAATTGTGCAATTGACAACAGGTATACTTTCTTCTGCAATTAGTACAGATTATTTTATTTATCCGTCATTTGATTCTTTTGTTATAAAAATGTTTAGAACTTATAAAAAAAATGGTTTTACCGGTCTGGAGACCTTATTTCCATCTATAAATAAGGATATTATAAAAAAAGAAAAATATTTAAAATATGCATTTTTGGATCTTGGAAGGTATTTGGTTAGACAAAAGAATAACATGGATGGAGAAAAACTCTTTAAGATTGCAAATAAACTGTACCCGAAATATGCAACAAATTTAATTTATCTTTCAAGGTTTTCATTTCTTAGAGGCGAGAGTGACCAAGGTTTAAATTATTTAAGAAAATCATTGAAATTGGACAATAATATAGAAGGTGGAATAAATAATTGTGGTTATGCATTAATAAATCATAAAAAATATAATGAAGCAATTGCAGTTTTCAAATTTAATGCCTATTCATTCCCATTATCAGCAAATTGCTTTGACTCACTTGGTGAAGCCTATCTAACTATAGGAGATAAAATTAATGCTAAATATTATTATAATAAAGCACTCAAAATCAATCCTAACATGCCTTCTGCTATCTCAGCATTAAAAAATATGTAACCATTTTTATAATTGGTTGCCTAAAATATATTAAAACAAATTTGGAGGAAAGAATGAAAAAGAGTATATTAATTATATTAGGGATTTCGACTGTAAAACTGAAAAAAATTTTTATCAGAAACAATTTTCCAATCAATGCAATAATAATATTTTCTCTTATACTGATTACAGGATGTTCAGAAAAAGTATCTCGACTTCCTGAATTTAATTACCTTGGCCAGGATCCGCCGGGAATGAAACCAGAAATATTTGCTCCCGGATATATTTCCACCAGATACCATGAACATAGTACTCCTAATTTTTCTCCTGATGGCCAGGAGATGGTTTATACCTTATCAGGTGAGGAGCATATGATAATGTATATAAGGAAGAAGGACGAAAAATGGAGCATACCAAAACCCATCAGTTTTACCGGTAAATACAGTGATGACGGACATGTCTGGTCAAAAGACGGAACAAAATTATATTTCAGATCAAAAAGACCCACAAGTTCAGAATTATCAGAAAAAGTTTATAATAACTGGGTTACCGTGAGGGTGGGCAATCGTTGGAGTGATCCTGTACCTAATAATTTTTTTGCATATTCCTTTTCCAGTAACGGGAATAACTATTTTTATTTGTTGAGTGAAAAAACTGGATGGGACATATATATGTCCAAACCTGGGGATAATCATCAAAATCCGGAGAAACTTGATTTAAATGTTAATTCTGACTATACAGAGGGCACTCCTTTTATTGCAGATGATGAGAGTTACTTGATTTTTTCTGCGATGGGACGGGATGACATTATCGGAATTATGGATTTATATATAAGTTTCAAAAAAGAAGACGGAACCTGGGCCAAAGCAAAGAATATAGGAGAACCTGTAAATCTTCCGGGTCACATATCTAGGTTTCCCAGAATATCTAGGGATGGTAAGTATTTGTTTTACTGGTCCAATATTAAAAACGATCCTGAAGGTGTTCATCCCTTAAGTAAAGTAGAGAAGGAATTACAAGTCTACAAACCATGGCGTCCAGAAGGAGGACAAGATGGAGATATCTATTGGGTGTCATCTAAAATAATCGATAAGCTCAAACCAGTAAAGTAAATTTATTCATAGCCAAGTGGTCAATATTTTAAAAAATAATTTGGAGAAAAAATGAAAAAGATTATATTGCTTGTATTA
>JAOZTV010000562.1 GCA_029939015.1 Candidatus Aminicenantota bacterium | reverse complement strand
AGTATAGTAATATTTGAGCTTTTTGTCAATATAAAATGAATATGTTGATATAATATAAAAATTAATTAAAAATATTTTTTTTTCGTAAAAACAGGGTCAGGATATGTATATAATATGAAAGGCTTAATAATATAGTCTAAAACACAATAAAACATAACTTATCAAAAGGAGAATACAATGACCTATAATAACGAATTAGAAATTGGATCAGAAAGAATTATAATACCCGAGATAAGAGAAAATTCTTTATTTATATCTGATTATTATGTTGATGTTTTAGGGTATTGTCCTTTTCTGATAGATAAAGTTTCACAAAACCTTCTGGCTGACTTAGAAAATGCTGATGAAACAAATACAGAATATTACAGGAATATTAAAAGAGAATTGAAACTTGAAAAAAGAGTTAATAAATATCATCCAAAATTATTAAAAACATTTACTAAAGAAGAGCTTGATTCAATTATGGATTGTGGTATTTTAGGGAATTGGAGAATGGATGATGATGGATATATAGATAAAATTTCATTAAGTTCAGGTATTATGGCTGTTGAGATCTTTACAGACTGTGAAGCAACAGATAAAGAGCATGCCCTCATGCATGATTATTATGGTGTGGATATATTTTCATCGTTCAAACATATACATTGTGATAAAAAAAATGCTAATTCACTTGATGTTGATACTTCTGAAGATGGCTATTTAAGTAAAGAATTGTTTAGCATTTTATATGAAATAAGTAAGCCTTAGAGTTTCAAATTATTTAAAAAAATGAAAAAGGAGAATATAATGAACTATAATAATGAATTAGAAATTGGATCAGAGAGTGTTATAATACCTGAGATAAGAGAAAATTCTTTTGATATAACAGATCTGGTAGTACCTAGTTATCATTCATATATATATTCATTTAACCCTTATGTAATAAATAAAGTTTCAAAAAACATTAAAGCTGACTTGGAAAATTCCAATGAAACTAATATTCAATATCATCGTAATATTAATAAAAGCATTAAGCATAAAAAGCAAAGAGTTTATAAATACCATCCAAAACTATTAAAAATATTCACAACAGAAGAGCTTGACCGTATGATTAAGATTAGTTCATTCAGTACAGATAAAAGTGGGTTGGTAAATGTAATTGTTGTAATGGCTAGGTCTATGATGGTTGAAATATTTACAGATTGTGAAGCAAAGGATAAAGATCATGCTTTATTGATTGATCTATTGCATGGTGATTATTTAAGTAAAGAATTATTTTGGGGTTTGTTTGAGGCTGCCATACCTCAAAAAGTTATAAATATTACAGTAGATGTATAAT
>JAOZTV010000561.1 GCA_029939015.1 Candidatus Aminicenantota bacterium | reverse complement strand
TGAGAGAGTTAGGTGACCTTGCTAAACTTAATTCAAAAATTCTATTAAATATTGCTCTGCCAATACATATTCTTGCTTTAAAAAATATATTGAAAAGAATTCCTGAATTAAAGGATATGATAAGTACTTTAAGAGCGACTATAAATAAGAAAAATTATGACGATTTAGAACCGCTTTCAAATCTTACTGAATTGATTGAAAAATCTATCCTACCAGACCCTGCAAATACTTTAAGTGATGGTGGTTTTATTAATACAGGTTATAATAAAGAGTTGGATGAATTAAGGGCAATAAGTAAGAATGCAAAAGAGATAGTTTCGGCAATGGAAGAAACAGAAAAGAAAAAAACAGGTATTCCATCTTTAAAGATAAAATATAATAGGGTATTTGGTTATTTTATCGAAGTAACAAAAACACATTTGAAATTAATCCCTGACGAATATATTAGAAAACAAACTTTAGTAAATGCTGAGAGATTTATTACAGGTGAGTTAAAAGAGTTGGAAGAAAAAATATTAAAAGCAGAAGAAAAAATCATTCAAATTGAAAAGGATTTATATATTGATATAATAAAAACAATTCAATCCTTTTCAATGGAATTAAATAAAAATTCAGATTGTCTTGCAATTCTTGATGTTATATCAGCTGGTGCAGAATTGGCTCAGAGAAATAATTATATAAGACCTGAAATTAGTGAAGGCAGAGAAATTGATATTAAGAATGGGAGACATCCAGTTATTGAATTTACTATGTCAAATGATTTTATTCCCAATGATACGCTTATAAATTCTAAATCTGATCAAATATTAATAATTACTGGACCCAATATGGGCGGTAAATCAACATATTTGAGACAAAATGCATTAATTGTAATACTTGCTCAAGCCGGACTGTTTGTACCTGCATCTGAGGCAAAAATTGGAATATGCGATAGAATATTTACAAGAATTGGTGCCTCGGATTCTTTGATTGAGGGTAAGTCAACATTTATGGTTGAAATGATTGAAACTGCGATTATTCTTAATAATGCAAGTTCAAGATCATTGATATTATTAGATGAAATTGGAAGAGGGACTTCAACCTTTGATGGACTATCAATTGCCTGGTCTGTAATTGAGTATTTGAATGCACATAAGGGAAAGCCAAAAACATTATTTGCAACACATTATCATGAACTGGTAGAAATCCCGGAGATATTTGATGGGGTAAAAAATTATCATATTACAGTTAGAGAGTGGAATGAGAAAGTGGTGTTTTTACATAAAATTAGTGAAGGGGCAACTGATCAGAGCTTTGGTATTCATGTTGCAAAGATAGC
>JAOZTV010000249.1 GCA_029939015.1 Candidatus Aminicenantota bacterium | reverse complement strand
ACTTAAGAATTTAGTGGAAGAAGTACGTAGGGTTTTAGATATGAATTAAATTTATCTATTACCCAAATTGAGCGATATCACTCAACTTGGGTATTATTTATAATAATACATTATTTTATGATTTTGTTCGCAATGTTTTGCGTGATACGCAAAAGTCTGCGTTGTCGTTGGCTTTTAATAAGGTGCAAATATGGTATTATCAGTACTGCTAGGATTAAATTAAACTTGGCATAAAAATTGCTAATGAATTATTGGTTATCTAAATTAAAGTTTAGGAACTAATTGGAGGAAATGTGGATTTAAAGAAAGAAGAAAAGAAATTTGATTGGAAGAGTTTTATAAGTTTTGGTTTGTTCTTTTCGTTTATTATTATGTCTATAACAGGGATTGTGCTTTATATTGCACCGCCTGGAAGGGTCGCAAAGTGGATTATTTGGACATTTGTGGGATTGGAAAAGGGAGAATGGGAAGCCGTTCATACTATTTTTTCTTATATATTTTTTATATTAGGGATATTTCATGCTTTTACAATTAACTGGAAGTCTTTGCTCTTTTATTTTAAAAAGAAAAAACAAACTGGCTTAAATAAAAAAAAAGAATTAATTGCAATGTCAATAATTTTACTTATTAGTTACTTTGGAACTATATATGAAGTTCAGCCATTTAAATCTGTTATGGATCTTGGAGAATATGTTAAAGAATCATGGGATGAGAAAGGTCAAGAGGCTCCAATGTCACGTACCTATGATATGAGTATTTCAGAATTATCAGAAACGGTTGTAAAGCTTAGCCCACAGGAAATAATAGTAAAATTAAAAGGGAATAATATAAATGTAATGGATGAGAAACAAAACCTTGCTGATCTTGGTAAAGAGAATAATATCTCTCCATTCGGAATCTATAAATTGATAATTAAAGATAGTAAAATTAAAAAACAGACTTCAAGTTCATTGACTTCAGGTTCAGGGTTTGGAAGAAAAAGGATTGATGATATAGCAGAAATATTAAATGTAGATGTTTCAATATTGATAAATAGATTGAAGAAATCAGGAATAGATGCTAAATCAGGAGATAAGATAAGGCATATTGCCGAGAGTTCAGAAAAAAGGCCTACAGAAATAGTTGATATTTTAAAAAATGAACAAAAAAAATAAAGGAGAATTAAAATGAAAGTATTTAAAATTATATTTGTATTTGTAGTTATTATTGGTATGGCAAGCTTAACATTTGCCCAGGGAAGAGGACAGGGTAAAGGAAGAGGACAAGGACAAGGAAGAGGGATGGGACAAAAGCAAAATGATAACAATTTTGTAAGACCATGTTATGGAACAAAGAATAATCTAAAACTAAGTAATCCAATATTTATCACCGGTAAGATAGTAAATATCGAGAGAGTAAAATTTGCTAAAGGTTTATCAGATGCTATCCATATAACTGTTAAGGATGAAAAGGGTATTCGTTTAATTCACATGGGACCTGAATTCTATTTTACAAAAGAAAAAATAACTTTTAAACCAGGAGATCAATTTAAAGGGATTGTTTATAAGGGAGAATATAATAAGGAGTCAGCTTTATTTGTAGCAAATATTGATTATAAGGGCAAGAAAATATCCTTGAGAGATAAAAACGGTATTTCCCAATGGCGTGGTAGTCAGGGGACAGGAAGAGGACAGGGCAATGGTAGAGGGCAAGGTAGAGAAAACAGATAGGTTTTAAAATGAATAAAAAAATAGTACTGATTTTATTTGTAATTTTTGTATTATTCAACACTAATAGCCATTCTAAGGATATTAATATTGGAATTAATTTTAATGGATATTCCAGTAGTAATATTTTAATGAATTCAACTGAGATAGATGATTTTATATCATCTATCTCTCTTGATTTGAATTTCAGCAAGAAAAATTTCAATTTTTATTTAGAAGGTCTATCAAATATGTATAAGAATAATTCTGAATTTAATTCATTTAAACTTGAGCCAGGCTTTGAATATCTTAAATATTTAAAAGGTAGAAATTATCTATATTTGAATCTTAGTTATCAGGTTCTTAACTATAAAGAATATTTTACAGATTTTAATTATAATGGACCTATTATGCAATTGGGGGCTAAGTTTTATTTAAAACCTACCTTACTCTTTAAAGCCGGGTATAATTTTCAATTCAGAAACTATGTTAATTTCTCTTCATTTGATTTTACAAACCATACTTTTTTTATGGAGTTAAACAAATTTTATAGTTCTCAAACTACTATAAGGGTTCAGTCAGGGATTAATTACAGAACTTATCAACATATAAAAAACTATGATGAAGAAAATAATGAAACCGGTATTATCAATTCTCTCTCAGTTCCAAATATGTATGCAATGTTTAGAGTGTCAAAGGGATTTGGGGCTAAAGTTGGAATATTTGCTGAGGTTGAATTAAGAAAGAATTTTTCAGGTCTTACGGATGCAGAAACTTTAATCCAGAATTCCTATGTGGTATATCCTTATAATGATAATTATCTCTGGGACGGTTCAAGATTCAGTTTCAGCTTAAAGTTTATTCCTTTTCATGAAATTGCAGTTAGTGGGACATTATCATATTATAATAAAAACTATCCGGGAATATTTGTGATGGGAGAAGACGGACTTGTTTCTGAGCCTGAAATTGAAAGAAAAGACTCTCTTTTGCAATTAGGAATTAAGATTACAAAAAGAATAAATAAACTTGACCTTTATTTGAATTCAACAATTAAAGATAATACATCAAATGATCAATATTTTAATTATAAATCATTTGCATTATCTATTGGAATTGGTTATTATTTTTAGGAGTGGTGTGATGAAAAGTAAAAACCTACTATTAATAATCTTTTTAATGTTTTTGTTTGTTCATACTTTAACTTTTGCCGAGAATATCAAGTATTTCAAACTTGATAAAATTGTTAGTATATCTGGCAAAATTGTAAAAATAAGGACAGATTTAAAAGAACATAAAAGAGAATTTATTATTCTTGAATTAAAAACTAGTAAAAATGAGAAATATATTATTGAGGTATCACCAAAATGGTTCTATGATATAGATATGGTAAAAGGCGACATTATTGAAATTAAAGGTTCTCTAAATATCATTAAAAAAAAAAACATCATCCTGACTCAATCAATTATGAGACAGGGCGAAATTTATAATTTTAGAGATAAATTAGGTTTTCCTCTTTGGAGAGGTAAAGGGAAAGGTGATGGTTTTGGCAGGAAAAGTACAAATATGCAGAGAAGAAATAAGGGAAAATTTTGAAAAGAAAAGCAGGTTTTTATGTATTAATTATTTCCCTCTTTGCAATGATTGTTCTTATAATGTTTTATTTTAACAGAATTAATAGAAATGAAATAAGAACAGGTTTTGAAACAATTACAAAGGCTGAAGGTATTACAATTAAGGATCTGATAAATATATCAGGATATCATCTTATTGAACTTGGTGAAAAAAAGCTTTTTGATTTTCTTGATGAATTGTATGAAAATAAAAACATAATATATCTTGGTGTAATAAGAGAAGGGGACTTGTTATATTTAAAATCAAGATATGAAGGATATTTCCCAATTAATGAAAATGAAACTTCATTCAGGTTTTTTAAATCGCCTGTTGGTAGAATATTTGAGATAAAGAGTGGTTTTTTAGATCCTAAAGGGAGAAAATATCAATTTTATATAGGTTTTAACTATGAGTTTTTGACAATATTTGAATCAAGTTCAAGAAAAAACTTTTTAATGATAATGGCTGTTATACTATTAATATTAATTTTTTTAATAATTTTTATAATCAGATATGATAAAAAAGTCTATAAAAAGAATTTAGAATTTATAAGAGAAAAAGAAGATAAAGAACACTTTAAAGACCTTTCGCTTTTAACATCAGAGATTGCCCATGAGATAAAAAACCCACTCAATTCTATATACCTGTCATTTTCTGTTCTTGAAAAATATCTTATAAAAGGAAATGAAGATGCAGTATTTTATAAAGATGCCATAAAGAATGAAATTAAGAGAATATCTGAAATCATTAATTCATATTCATCAGTATCAAAAAAAGTGAGAGTTAATTATAATAGGATTGAATTTGATCATTTTCTTAATGAATTTTATCTTTTAAAAAAAAAAGAACTAGAAAATTTGGGTATAGAAATTAAAATAAAAAATTCAGTCAAAACCTTTATCTCTGACAAGGAACTCTTAACTCAGATTATGTTAAATCTTGTTAATAATGCAATTGATGCAAATGCAAAAGAAATTGAAATTGATGTTAATTATAAAAAAGAGGATCTTGAAATTATTATCAAAGATAATGGAGATGAGATAAAACAGGAAATCATAGATAGTATATTTAAGCCTTATATATCTTCAAAAATAAAGGGTATGGGCTTAGGACTTCATATAACTATGAAACTATTAAAAGCATTTAATGGGACAATTCAATTAATGTCATGGAGCAAAGGGAATAAAGTTTTTAGATTGAATATTAAGGAAAATAAGAATGGATAATAATGTAAGTATTTTAATTGTAGAGGATGAATTAATCGCAGGAAAAGTAATTAAAGATAATTTTAAAAAAAGAGGTTTTGAATCAACCCTTTTTGTAAATGCTGAAGAAGCTCTGGTTTTTTTTCATAATAATCTTGTAGATATTA